>CAIXMC010000089.1 GCA_903920405.1 uncultured beta proteobacterium | reverse complement strand
GTTTGACCACAGATCAGCCCCCTGCGACCGCTCCCTAAGCCTAGAGGCCTCAGTTGAACGAGCCCGTGTGGGCTACTGGCGGCGCGTCTGGGTAGGCGTGACGACGCTGCAGGCTACTGCCTGCAAGGAGGAGCAACCCCCCCAAACGAGTCGCTTGTAGCGCAGTCGGGTGCGTAGCGCTCTCACCCAAAAGGTGAACTCCATCACAGTAACAAATATCAATTTTCATAACGGTTTAGTGAAAATAATAAGCGGTCAACTGAGGAATCCAGGTTGAATCGCACCCCGTCCACAGCATAGGTAAAAAATATTTCATTAGCCAGTGTGTCGTATCTGTAAACAAACAGGTGCTGACACTTCAGGATATGGTCAATAATAAGTTCCGTATTGGGCCGTCAGAGTTAAAGATGCAGTGCCAGGCGCAAATCGCGCAGTGTGGCCCAGACACATCAGCGATTTGTAACGACGCAGTGCGCCCAAATCTGACGAGCCAGATGCGGAACTTATTGTTGACCCTATCCTTACTGAAACGGTGCGCACCATGTTAATCACTCGCCTTCTTTTTCGGTTCTTGTTCACGGTCGCTTTGACCCTGTTGACTGTCACTGCCTTGGCACTGCCCCAGGCGTCATGGCAGGCTACTTTGTCATCTGCCATAGCCAACCGACGGCAGGGCAATATCGATCTGTCCGTTGGTTTGTTCACAAGGGCCAGTCAGCTTGCCCGAACGGATCGGGAAAAGATGATTGCAGAAGGCGAACTGGGCGCAACACTGCTTCAGGCACGCCGTCTGGAGCAAGCACAAACACCGTTACACAACGCCTACACCTTCTTTACCGGCAGCGAACGCGCACGTTATGCGCTTGACCTAGGTAACCTGGCCACGCTTCGCAAACAACTGCCAGAGGCACAGCGTTATTATGAAGAAGCCCAACAATTGTCAGGGGATGATCCCGAGGTTTACGCCAGCGCGGCACTCAACTTGACCCGTCTTTTGCCTGCATCAGAAAAGCGTCACAAACTGGCCGCCATTTCAGAAAAAATCGCTCAAGTGGATGACCCTGTCAAGCAAATCCCGCTGTACCTGAATTTGGGCAACCAGGCACGTATGTTGGGCCAGACCGAATTAGCATACCAAAGCCTTCAACGGGGTCAGCAGATAGCAGGGCAGGCCGACAAAAACCGTTTCTCCGTCGAGGTATTGGATGCCATGGCGCAACTGTACGAAGATCAGGGTCGCAAAGACGAAGCCTTGGCCCTCACACAGCAAGCAGTTGCAGACGCAAATGCCCTGTCACCCAGTGCTGTGGCAGACATTCTGATCACACTGGAATGGCGACAAGGTCGTTTGTACCGTGCTTTGGGCAACGCTAAATTGGCACTGGCAGCCTTTGAACGTGCGGTCACACACATCGAGGCCATCCGCTTGGACATTCCCATTGACTACGACGATGGTCGCTCATCTTTTCGCGCCACTTTGGAGCCGGTGTATCTGGGGCTGGTCGATTTGCTGCTTCAAGCTGCCGACAAAGAGACGGTCACTGCCAACCAAGCCTACCTTCGCCGTGTCGTAAACACTGTCGAGTGGATCAAACAATCCGAATTACAGGACTATCTGGGGGACCGTTGCACCGTTGAAATAGTCAAAGGGGGCGCATCAGGCATCATTCCACCCAAAACGGCCATCTTGTACCCCATTATTTTTGATGACCGCCTGGAACTGCTGCTTGAGACAAAAGCCGGTCTGACTCGCAAAAGCGTATCCGTGCAGGGGGTCAAGATTCGGGAAATTGCACTGGCATTTGCCGGTGTACTGCGTAATGGACAAGACTTTCATGGTTATGCCAGCCAGTTGTACGATTGGCTTCTTCGACCGTTCGACAAGCTGATAGCCGACCAACATATTGACACACTGGTGGTCGTTCCCGATGGTGCGTTGCGTTTGGTGGCCATGGGCGCACTGCATGACGGCAACGTTTTTGCCATTGAAAAATACGCAGTCACCACAGTGACCGGACTCTCCATGACCAACACCAGTGCGCCACCTGTCCGTCGTGTGTCATCGCTGGTGGCGGGAGTGTCTGAATTTGGCCCGGTGGTGGACAAATTGAGCCAGGCCCGCATCGGTCAGATGACCGACCTTGCCGGTAGTATTCGCCCAGCGGCCAGAGGGATAAACCTGCGCGCCCTCCGTACTTCTTTGGCTGCTGCCCAATTGGATAGCAAGCCTGATTCCGTGTCACGCGCCAATGCCTTGCGAGAATCACTTGCGCTGCCGGGTGTCAAACAGGAAATCGAGTCTGTTGGTGCTATCTTGCCCGGGGTCAGCATGCTCAATGCGGCTTTCACCGTCGATGGGTTTCGCCATGAGGCCGAATCGGGTGCGTACCGTATGGTGCATATTGCATCCCACGGCATTTTTGGTGGCACTGCCGACACCAGCTATATCCTAGCCTATGACGATCTATTGACACTCAATGGTTTGCAGTCCCTGCTCAAGGCCGACCAGTTTCGCAAAAACCCCATTGAACTCCTGAGCCTGTCAGCCTGTGAAACAGCCCAAGGCAACGACCGCGCACCTTTGGGCATTTCAGGCGCTGCCACCAAAGCACGTGCCAAAAGTGTTCTTGGCACGTTATGGCCGGTGGAAGATAACGCTGCACGCACCCTGATGGAAAACTTTTACAAGGGTCTTGTCACCGCGCATCTGACCAAGGCACAGTCCTTGCGTCAGGCCCAAGTTGGACTGATCCATCGTGAGGAATTTTCTCATCCTTTCTTCTGGGCACCCTTTGTATTGATTGGGAACTGGCTATGAAAACAATCACTGTCACCTGTCTGGGTGTGCTGGTTTTTCTTCCTTCTATCGGGGGCTACGCCCAGATCAAAACGGATACCAGCCTGGGGCAGTCTGCACAAACGCTCTCAGGCCCCAACTTTCTTATTCCGCAAACCCTGGGCAAACTCTCTGGAAACAATCTGTTTCACAGCTTTGAGACTTTTAATATTTTGAGCGGGCAATCGGCCAATTTCACAACCGATACAGTTGGAATTAACAATGTCATTAGCCGTGTGACCGGTGGCAGTCTGTCGCAAATCAATGGGAAACTTCAACTGTCACCGGTAAGTGGTACCCCCGGCTTCTTTTTTATTAACCCGGCGGGTGTGACTTTTGGGGCGGGTGCTTCCATTGATGTGCCTGGCGCATTTCATGTCAGCACGGCCAATTATCTGAAGTTTGCGGATGGGAATTTTTATGCGGATACGGCACAGGCAAGTACTTTTTCAAGTGCTGTGCCTGAGGCGTTTGGGTTTTTGGGGAC
>CAIXMC010000088.1 GCA_903920405.1 uncultured beta proteobacterium | reverse complement strand
GTGTCGATCCGCATGGACAGGATGACACACCTGATTTAAGTGGCTTGCGCTACGGAAAAATTTGCATTTTGAGTGATGCAGACGTGGATGGTTCACACATTCAGGTGTTGTTGCTCACCTTGTTTTTCAAACACTTCCCCAAGCTGATCGAAACAGGCCATGTGTATGTGGCACGCCCTCCCTTGTTTCGGGTGGATGCGCCAGCACGCGGAAAAAAACCGGCTTCCAAAGCTTATGCGCTCGATGATGGGGAACTGACAGCTATTTTGGACAAGCTGCGCCAGGAAGGTGTGCGTGAAAATGCCTGGACTATCAGCCGCTTCAAGGGCCTAGGTGAAATGAACGCCGAACAATTATGGGACACCACACTCAACCCCGACACCCGTCGCCTACAGCCCATGCACTTGGGCGAACTGGGTTTTGATCAGACCTCAGTATTAATGACTAAATTGATGGGCAAGGGTGAAGCGGGTGCACGTCGCGAGTTGATGGAACTGCATGGCGATTCAGTTGAATTGGATGTTTGACGAGACTATGAAATCTTGAATCGCACCCAGTGGAATGAATCTTAGGGTGTCACCCGACAATGACCCGGTTGTGATTTTGAGCTACGTTACAACCAATTGAAATTAAACAATTTTACATGTTAATGATTCTGAATTGAGAATTGCTGCTACAGTTCGCTGGATTCAATTTCCATTAAAAAGGACACCATGGCACATACCGTCAACTGCATCAAACTGGGCCAACAAGCCGAAGGTCTGGATTTTCCCCCTTATCCCGGCGAACTGGGTAAGCGCATTTGGGCTTCTGTCAGCAAAGAGGCCTGGAGCCAATGGCAAAAGCGCCAAACCATGATAATCAACGAACATCGCTTGAATCTGGCGGATGCCCGTGTGCGCAAATACCTGGAGCGACAAATGGAAAACCATTTCTTTGGCACGGGGTTGGAAGATGCGGCTTCCCACTTAGTTTGACGTAGAAAACTTTCAGTTAAGCGCTTATGTCACACTCATTCATGCACCCATTGCAAAGACATTCACACCTCCTGCCAGTGCTTCCCCGTGCTGCAAATACCACGCAGCAAGACACCAGCGTTCTGGCCTGGTCTGCCTGGCAGCGTGTACTGGCGGTGCTGCCCGTTCTGGCACTTTTATGGCTGGCCGTGGGGTGGGCATGTGCTCAAGGTTAACGTGCAAGAACTCAAAAAATAATAGCAATTCCCGTCGGTCGAAATTCAATCCGACAACCAGCCTAACTGTCATGGCATCCTGGCCACCCCGAATGATGAAAGAATTTTTGACCATAAAAAGTGCCTGTAGCCCTTATGGGATAAGGATACATTGCTATTGTTTTCTTTGTTCTTTCACGTTAAAGTCCGACATACGAGAGCTGTCTTTCATTATTCGGGGTGGCTTAAAAAGCCATGACAATTAGCCGTGGTCACACTAGACAACTTGACAGTCAGCTATCGCCAGCATCCGGCCTTGCACCATATCAGCGGCCAGTTTGCAGCGGGGTCGCTCACGGCGGTCATGGGTCCCAATGGATCGGGTAAAAGCACGCTGCTGAAAAGCATCATGGGGCTGCTGCGCCTGGCGGGTGGGCGTGTCACGGTCAATGTTGCACGTGAACGCATCGCCTACTTGCCACAATTGACCGATATTGACCGCAGTTTCCCCATGTCGGTGCATGATTGTGTGCTGATGGGCTGCTGGAGTGTTGCAGGTCCATGGGGGCGGGTGACATCGGCACTGTCAAAACGGGTGGTTAATGCCATTGACGGTGTGGGGCTTTCCGGCTTTGAAAAACGTACGCTGGGGTCGCTCTCCAGCGGACAATTGCAGCGAGTGTTGTTTGCACGGCTGCTGGTGCAAGAATCTGATTTGATTTTGCTGGATGAACCTTTTAATGCGATGGATTCGCGTACTACCACTGCATTATTGGCGCTTGTTCGCCAGTGGCATCAACAGGGTTGTGTTGTCATTGCGGCACTGCATGACGACGCCTTGGTGCGAAAGCATTTTCCGCAAACCGTGTTGTTGGCGCGTGAACTGGTGGCCTGGGGCAAGACTGCTGAGGTTCTGACTGAGCCTTACTTGCAGCGCACGCGCACCCTGGCAGAGGCCTGGGATGACCACGCCGATATTTGCCATACTGACGAAATTTCCTCCACAAGGCATGCAGCATGATCACGGCTCACCACTGGCTATGGGAAACTGTGATAGGCCCATTTACCGAGTTTGCCTTTATGCGGCGTGCGCTGGTGGCCAGCTTGGCTTTGTCGCTGGGCGCTGCTCCGCTAGGCGTTTTTTTGACCTTGCGACGCATGAGCTTGCTGGGTGACGCATTAAGCCATGCGGTGTTGCCGGGTGTTGCCATTGGTTTTATGCTGGCAGGATTGTCGTTGCCTGCCATGGCTGCAGGCGGCGTGGTGACAGGCTTACTGGTAGCAGGCGTGGCGGGATTGATCAGCAAAACAACTCCTTTGAAGGAAGATGCCAGCTTGGCGGCCATGTATCTGGTGGCTTTGGCACTGGGTGTGGCGCTGATTTCTCGCCAGGGCAGTCAGCTTGATCTTTTGCACATCTTGTTTGGCAGTGCCTTGGGCGTAGATACACAAGGTTTGATTTTGGTGGGCAGTGTGACCTCCATCAGCCTGTTGGCTTTGGCGGCGTGCTACCGCGGGCTGGTGTTGGAGAGTTTTGATCCGGTTTTCTTAAGCGCATCAGGTCACAAAAGCTGGGTCTGGCAGCAAGGCTTTTTGGTGTTGGTGGTGCTGAATTTGGTCGCGGGCTTTCAAACCCTGGGCACATTGATGGCCGTGGGCTTGATGATGTTGCCGGCTGTATCTGCACGGCTGTGGCACGACACTCTCACCGCACAATTGATCAATGCCTGCGTTCAGGCCATGCTGGCTTGCCTGTTGGGCTTGCTGGTGTCTTACCACTGTGACACCCCCAGTGGCCCCACCATGATTGGCAGCGCGGGGCTGCTTTATGCGCTGTCTTTACTGCTGTCTCCGGGGGGCGTCTTGCCAAGATTGTTCAAACGATCGCACCGGGTGGGCTGATTTTTTTACCTTTTTGACAAGGATACGTCATGAAACGCCTGACTCTCAAATGGTTTGCCTGTACCGCTTTGGGTGCCTCTTGCCTGCTTTCTTTCAGCTTTGCCGCTGAACCCCTGCCGGTGGTAGCGAGCTTTAGCATTTTGGGCGACCTGGTGCGCGTGGTGGGTGGCAACCGTGTAACCGTCACCACCCTGGTGGGTCCCGATGAAGATGCCCATACGTTTGAGCCAAAACCTACGGATGCTCGATCCATTTTGAACAGCAAACTGATGATCATGAATGGGCTGCATTTTGAACCCTGGGCGCAAAAACTGCGCGAGTCTGCGGGGTTCAAAGGCAACACGGTGGTGGCGTCCGATGGCATTGCCCCGCGCGTCATGCCAAAGCACGACGAACACCACGATCACCCTGCACAAGGGCATTACCATGCCATAGACCCCCACGCATGGCAAAACCCCAACCATGTCATCGTTTATGTGCGAAACATTGCAGCAGGGTTGTCCAAGGCAGACCCACAAGGCGCTGCCACTTACAAGACCCATGCCGAAAATTATGTCAAGGAATTGCAGGCACTCGATGCTTTTATCAAGGCACAACTGGCCGGCATTGCTCCCGAAAAACGCAAGGTCATTATTTCGCACGATGCCATGGGCTATTTTGGTGATGACTACCGTGTGGTATTTTTGTCACCCCAAGGCATCAACACGGACGCAGAGCCTAGCGCTAAAGATGTAGCGCAACTGGTGAGACAAATTCAGCGTGAAAAAATCAAGGCTGTTTTTATTGAAAACATGAGCAACTCCAAAATGATGGAGCAAATCAGCCGGGATACAGGTGCTGTGATGGGGCCGCGTTTATATTCTGATGCCCTGTCTGCGGCTGACAAGCCGGGGGCTACTTACCTGCAAATGATGCGCTACAACGTGACACAGTTAGTGACAGGCATGAAGCGCAATTGAAGGATATTGTGTTGGGTGACCCATCTTATAACTTATTATGTAGGGTTGAATTTTTCCCCAGGGACTTCCAAAAATTTTTAAAACTGACCCACTTTTAGGGTTTTTGCCGTAACTTTTCAATAAGGCAGTCAATGGACACCCCATGAATATATGTCGTATTGCCTTGCGTGAAATTATCGTCATCTTGGCACTGAGTATTGTTGCTTGCACCCAAAAAGTAGATGCACCTCCAGCCAATGGTCTCTCGGCAGTCAGCCATCCTGCGAGTAAGACGTCAGCATCCACTGTGCCCGTCACCATCACTACAGTCAAAGCGCAACAACGTACATTGCCGGTCAAGCTCAAGGCAACAGGCTCAGTAACCCCATTGACCAGCGTGGATGTGCGCCCTCAAGTCACCAGCGTGGTCACCAAGGTGCATTTCATCGAAGGCCAGTTCGTCAAAGCTGGCCAGTTGCTCTTCACACTGGACTCTCGTTCAGATGCAGCACAACTCGCCAAAGCGAAAGCACAACTCGCCAAAGACAGCATTGGTTTGGCAGATACCAAGAGACAGTTGGAACGCTCAAAACTACTTTTCACACAGAACTTTATTTCCAAAGGCGCGGTCGATACCGCACAAGCTCAAGTGGATGGTCTTGCTGCCACTGTGGAGAGCGACAAAGCGGCAATCGATGCCTTGCAAGTAGCTCTTTCGTATGCACGCATTACCGCACCCAGTGCTGGCCGAGTCGGAGTTGTCAATCTATGGCGGGGTAGCGCAGTGGTAGCCAATCAAACTACATTGGTCACCATCACCCAGCTCCAGCCCATCGAAGTGACGTACAGCATTCCTCAGCGCAATCTGCCAGACATACTCTCCGCACTGAAAAATCGTGCGCTGGTGAGCGCAACTCTGGCAGATGGAGGAGGCGACTTTCATGGGCAACTCCAGTTTGTTGACAATTCTGTGGACGCAAGCTCTGGTGCGGTCAAGGTCAAAGCGGTTTTCGACAACAAAGATCTCAAATTGTGGCCGGGAGCCTATGTGGATGTCTCGCAAACGGTTGCTACGCTCAATGAAGCAACGGTGATACCTGTGGCTTGCATCATTTCCAGTCCGAGAGGCACCATTGTGTACGCTGTGGAAGATGGCAGGGCTGTTATGCGGTCAGTCAAAGTTGTGTATTCTGATGGTGCCGACGCAGCCATCACAGGCATCGAGCCTGGTGACATCCTTGTGCTGGATGGCAAGCAGAACGTTCGATCCGATGTGCCCGTAGTGGAAAAAGCCAAAGAGGCCAAGGCCACTGCATCCGGCTCTTCCAGACAGGTCACACCATGAACTTATCAGAATTGTTTATTCGCCGTCCGGTCATGACGGTGCTGCTTAACTTGGCAATTGTGCTGGCGGGAGTGATTGGATTCAGAAGCATTCCTGTGGCTGCTCTTCCCAGCTACGACACACCTGTGATCAATGTGTCTGCAACGCTGCCTGGTGCCAGTCCAGAGACCATGGCGACATCAGTGGCGCTGCCTTTGGAAAAACAGTTCCAAACTGTTTCCGGCTTGAAAACTCTCAGCTCCACCAGCACACTGGGCAATACATCCCTGATCCTGGAGTTTGATGAAGGTCGCAATATTGATGCAGCGGCTGTCGATGTACAAGCTGCCTTGCTACGTGCCCAACGTGCATTACCGTTGGACATGACCATCCCACCAGCTTATCGCAAAGTCAACCCAGCCGACGCACCTGTTCTGCTGATCTCACTACGTTCACCCTCGCTGTCGCCATCGGACCTTCAGAATTTTGCCGAACATTTGATCGTGCCGACACTCTCTACTGTGGAAGGTGTTGCACAGGTCAATATTTTTGGGTCTAAACGTTTTGCAGTCCGAGTACGAATCCAGCCCGATGCGCTTGTCGCTAGAAATCTGGGGCTTGACGAAGTCAGTTCGGCACTGCGTGCTGCAAACGTCAATACACCTGTTGGTACTCTTGAGGGGCCACGCCAAACACTGGTACTTCAAGCCAATCCACAATTGCGCAATGCGGCAGAATTTGCCGACCTCATCATCAGCAACCGTGGAGGCGGCACAGTAAGGCTCCGGGATGTTGCCAAGGTCGAGGACAGCCTGGAAACGCTCAAGACCTGGGCTACCCTGAATGGGGAAAACTCCATCACGCTGGCTGTTCAACGTCAACCCGGCGCGAACACCGTCAAGGTTGTTGATGTCATTAAAAATGCCTTGCCCAATCTGCAAAACCAGATGCCGCAGTCGGTATCCATGACACCCATCAACGATCGTTCCATTTCGGTGCGGGAAGCGCTTCACGATGTCACGATCACCCTGATGGGTACTATCGTTCTTGTTGTGCTTGTCATTTTTTTATTTCTGCGTCGGTTTGTAGCGACCATCATTCCCGCACTGTCCTTGCCAGTTTCCCTTATTGGTGCTGTCGCACTGCTCTGGGGTTTGTCGTATAGCTTGGACAATATCTCGCTGCTGGGCTTAACGCTGGCCGTAGGATTAGTGGTGGATGATGCGATTGTGATTTTGGAAAACATCATTCGACACGTCGAGAGCGGTGAAGAACCATTCCAGGCCGCTCTACGGGGCGCTCGTGAAGTCGGATTTACCATTATTTCCATCTCCACTTCGCTGATTGCAGTATTGATTCCCATCTTTTTCATGCCAGGGGTGATCGGTTTGCTGTTTCATGAATTTGCGGTCGTGGTGGCGTTGTCGATTGTTGTTTCTGCCTTTGTTGCACTGACATTAGTACCTATGCTGGCGAGCAGATTTTTGACAGATGATGCCCACAAAAAGCCTCCAGGCCTGCTGGCCAGATCATTTGAGCGTGGTTTTGATTCTTTGTTGGTCACCTACACCAAGCTGCTTGATCTGGCTCTTGCACATCGTTACATCATCGTCATCGTGGCGGTGGCTACATTTGTTGCCACCGCATGGCTGGCGGTGGCTATTCCCAAAGGATTTTTCCCTGAAGAGGACATTGGACAAATACAGGTTTCTACGGAGGCCTCTGAAGACACATCATTCCCTGAAATGGTTCGTCTTCAGGAGCTGGTGGGCGAAATCATTCGGTCCGACCCCAATGTAGCCGTGGTGAGTTCTTTCAACGGTGGCAGTGGTGCCCAAAATTCTGGGCGTATGTTTATCTCGCTCAAGCCCATTCGTCAGCGTCAGCCCATGAAAAAAGTTGTGGAAGGGTTAAGAAATAAACTAAGGAACGTGGCGGGTATCACTGTTTTCATGCGTCCAGTCCAAAATCTGCAATTAGGTGGACGACACAGTAAGGCTCAGTTTCAGTACATACTGCAAAGCGTCAAATCCGACGAATTGAACAGTTGGGCAGCCAAATTGCAGGACAAATTGCGTACCGAGCCACTCTTTCGCGATGTGACCAGTGATGCTCAACTTCGCGGTTTGCAAGCCTGGCTCAAAATTGATCGCGATCGTGCGAATGCGCTGGGAGTGTCGATGGATGCGGTTCGCAACACCCTTTTTAGCGCGTTTGGTGAACGTCAGGTCTCAACCATCTATTTGACAACCGACAGTTACCAGGTGATCATGGAAGTTTCCCCAGAAGCCAAGGAAGATGAACGGGCACTGTCAGGGATTTACGTACGCTCTACCACTGGCGTGCTTGTGCCGATGTCCAGCTTTACCACTGTTGAACGGTCGGTTGGACCGTCGTCTATTAACCATGTCGGGCAACTCCAGGCCGTTACGATTTCATTTAACCTGGCACCGGGTGGTGCACTTGGAGACGCAACTGCCCGGATAGATGCGGCGCGTGAATCACTGCAGATGCCTTCCTCCATCATCACGTCTTATGGTGGTGATGCCGCCGTGTTCAAGAGTTCGCAGGGCAGCCAGGCCATTCTGATTGTGGCGGCGCTCCTGGTGATTTATGTGCTTCTGGGTGTCCTTTATGAAAGTTATATCCATCCCATCACAATTTTGGCAGGCCTACCATCGGCCGCTGTAGGTGCTTTGGCAACGCTCATGATTTTTAAGCAGGATCTGACATTGATTGCCACCATCGGCATCGTCCTCCTGATCGGCATTGTGAAGAAAAACGCCATCATGATGATTGATTTTGCACTGGATGCTCAAAGACACCACGGAATGACCCCTGTTCAGGCCATTCGGGAGGCCTGCATTCTGCGCTTTCGCCCCATCATGATGACAACCATGGCTGCCCTGATGGGTGCATTACCAATAGCGTTTGGTATTGGTGCTGGTTCAGAAATGCGACAACCGCTTGGACTTGCCGTGACCGGCGGTCTGATGTTCTCGCAAGCTATCACTCTCTTCATTACCCCCGTCATTTATCTGATGCTCGACAGATTCAGCGGAAAAGGGCCAGTGCTGACGTCGGCATCCCCGGGTGCGTTTCAAAGTGATGAGGTGCAATACAAAAACCAAATCCCCCTAACCCCCAATGGCACTACCTTAAGCATTAGTTCTATAAAAACAATAGGTTAGCAAAACGTGTAGATACTGTTATGAATGTC
>CAIXMC010000087.1 GCA_903920405.1 uncultured beta proteobacterium | reverse complement strand
GATGAAGCATTTTCAGGCGTGGTGTTCAAGGTACAAGCCAATATGGATGCCAACCACCGTGACCGCATTGCCTTTGTGCGCATGGTCTCAGGCAAATACACGCCAGGCATGAGACTGAAAGTGATGCGAACCGTCAAAGAACTTCGCCCCACCAGCGTGGTCACCTTTATGAGCCAACGCCGCGAAGCCGTAGAAGAGGCTTACGCCGGCGACATCGTCGGCTTTACCACCCACGGCGGTGTTCAATTGGGCGACACCATCACCGATGGTTCGGTCAATCTGTTGTTTACCGGGTTACCGTTTTTTGCCCCTGAAATGTTCATGACTGTAGTACTGAACAACCCACTGCGCACCAAGCAACTCCAGCAGGGCCTGGCGCAACTGGGTGAAGAAGGTGCTATTCAAGTGTTCAAACCCGAGATGGGGGGCAACATGTTGCTCGGTGCAGTAGGCCAACTGCAATTTGAAGTGGTACAGCACCGATTGAAGGGTGAATACGATGCCGACATTCGCTTGGAAGGCAGTCAATATACCGGTGCCCGCTGGATTACGGCAAACAGCCCTGCCGAACTGAAAGTATTTGTAGAGGCTTACCCCCAGCGCATGGCGCGAGATGCGGCTGATACGCTGGCGTATTTGTGTACCAGCCCTTACGATGTTCGTCTGGCACAAGAGCGGTTTCCCAACATTCACTTTCATCCGCTAAGAGAACACGCGGGGCTGGCCTTGCAGAGTTTTGTGTGAATAAGCGCATCACGGTCAGTTGATGGTGTCAAAAATTTCACCAAATTCGTCTCTAACGCGCGTCAGTATTGCGCAGTGCGCTATGTTTTTTGAAATGATGAAGTAGAAAACTGATTGTGAACCACTGACAGACCGATCCCAGTTTCTGACATACGGTAGTAACGCGCTGACGGGCGGCCTTTGTTTTGGCAAACAAGTAGTTCACAATAGGGCTTATGAAACGCAGTACACATCACCCGGCAGGGTTTACGCTGATTGAGCTGAGGGTCACGATTGCCATTTGGGCGATCATCGCCTCTTTGGCCGCGCCATCTGTGGATGAATTTGTTTCACGCACTGCCATGCGCGGCATCAGTGCGGACTTCACGTTGGCGATGCAACGCGCACGCTCCGAAGCCATTAACCGCAATATGTGTGTCGCGGTGTGCATGTCAAATAATCCCACTGACGCTGCTCCCAAATGCTATAGAACTGGTCAAAGCTGGGGAGTGGGTTGGATTGTTTTTACGCTGCCCACTTGTGCAACAAGCATCGGCACAAGCATGCCAAGTACAACGGCAACACCCCCTCAAGAAGTGATTCTGGTGCATGAAGCGCTGAACCCCCGTTATCAATTGAACAATATGGCAACCAGGCGGTCTGTGGTGTTTAGTTCGCGCGGCAGCTTACGGGCTGGCTTTAGCGGGTTCAATCTGGTCGATACCGGCGTTTCTGCTAATGACCCCATCAACCGGACATTGTGTCTGGATCGGGCTGGGCGCATCAATGTTCTGGACTACGGATCCACCTGCTCATGAAATTTATCCTACCTAACCATCGTAGCCCTTCAGCCAGGCGCACGGGCAAGTCAGCGCGTCAGATGGTCGGCTCTACCCTGATAGAAGTTTTGGTTGCACTGTTGCTGCTGTCGTTTACCTTGCTGGGTATCGCCGGTTTGATCGGCGCCATAACACGCTACCAACTTGGCGTAGATAGCCGATCGGTCATCACGCTGTTGTTTAACGATCTGACCAATCGCATACGCAGCAACGCTGCACAAGCCAACGCTTATATCTACAACAGCACTTCGTGGTCAGGTCAGCAGTCTGCCATCAGCGACCCAGGGGCGTTTTGTGGTGCCACTGATGACGTGGCGTGTACTCCAGTCCAGCGGGCAGCTTACGACGTGTGGGAGTTGCGCACTGCCATACGTCGCGCACTGCCGCAGGGCGGTTTGCTGATTGATGGCAACCCCGCCAACGGCCTCATCATGAGTTTGGTGTGGTTTGACAAGGACTTTTTATGGTACGACGGTGGCGCGCCAACACTCAAGACAAGCCCAACGTGTGCAACGTCGATGAGTTCAGTGGAATTACAGTCTTGCTGCCCCTCTCTGGCCAGTGTCAGCTCCACTGCGGGTGTACGCTGTCTTAACTACACTTTTATCCGTTGAAAGACAGAGCCATGATGCGCCTTCAATGTGTCTTGCCCATCTGTTCGGTGACCCAGGTCGAGCGAGGTTTTAGCTTGGTTGAATTATTGGTAGCCCTTGCTTTGAGTATGGTCATCGTGATTGGCACCACCTATGTCTACCTGGGTACGCGTGAAACCCAGCGAACGCTGTTTGAGAAATCTTTGGCCAACGAAACAGGACATTTCGTTTTGGACATGATTGGACGTGACATTGAAAACGCAGGGTTTTACCCGTCGATTCGCGTCAGTGGCACCGCGAGTGCGGGCAATGTGACGGTGCAAACTTATACCAACCCGGTGACAACGAGTCCGCCAGCAGCCTTTAACACTCCTGTTTTTGGCTGCCAGGCCAATCGCTATTTGCCTGCAACCAACGTTTGTGCGGCTCACAGCGTCACGATTGATGCAGATACCTTGGCGGTGAATTACTATTCCAACGATGCATCTGGTCTGGACATTGGCAATCGGGCTGATTGTCTTCGGCAGGACTCGGCCAACGATGTGGTCATCAATATCACACGCCGTAACGCAGGTCATGCCAGTGCGACAACCGCTAACCGACCGTTTTTGATGCCCATCAGCCCCCTGTTTGTCTCAAACCGCTACACCCTTACCCCTGCGGCCATGAATGTGGAAGGTGCTGCCATTAGCACTTTTGGCTTGGCGTGTCACGGCAACGGTGGCATGGTTGCCAGCCCGAACTACAACTACTACCCCATCATCGCTGGTATTGATCAACTGCGTTTTTATTTTCTTGAACGCACCAACGAGACCGCTGTCTCGCAGTTTCGACGTGCCAATGGTGTGACCAACTGGGCCAACGTCGTTGCAGTGCGGGTGTGTTTGATGGCGCGCTCGCTGCAATCGGCGCGTTTGCAGGGCGGTACGTCTTACACATTGGCCGACTGCGATGCGACTGCTCGGTCTTTTACAGACGGGATTGAGCGGCGCGTTTTCAGCCAAACCTTTGCACTCAAAAACCATTCCCAGCTTCTCAACCCCTGAACCTTGAACCATGTCTCACTTTGCACTTGCACGCACCGCGCACTCCCTGCAATCGGGGGTGGTGATGGTGATTGTGTTGTTATTCATGCTGGCCTTATCCACCATTGCCATTTTTACAGTGCGCAATGTCACGCTGGGTGAACGCCAGGCGCGTAACGAAAGCGAGTACCAGGTCGCACGTCAGGCTGCCGAGGCCGCGCTGCGTGATGCCGAGCGCGACCTCTACCCGGATGCGGCGCTGCCAGCCCCAACAACCCCTGAATGTACGCGAACAGGTTCTGTCTTCCGTACCAATGATCGTGTCGTCAGTGCCGACGAATTTACCGATACATGCTTGGGTGGTCAGTGCTGGGTGCCTGCGGCACGTTATGCCGTGGCTTGGGGATCCGCAACCACTTCCAACCCAGGGGAGCCTTGGTGGCCGATTTCAAAGGGTGGTCTCTGGACAAGTTCGGGCAGCACTTGCGCTACTTATGCCGGACCGGTGCCGCTGGGGCGTTACACCGGCGTACCGCCGCTGGTCGGTGTGTCAAGGCCACCCGACTACCTGATTGAATACCTGGGCGACCCCAGCCAAGACACAGCATTGATCGGCAAGGGTTTCGAGTGCGCTACGCCACTGATTGGTGTCGGTCCCGCTCTAGGCGCGGCTGACCAGACCACAGTCGCCACAGTGACTGCGCCCCTAATGGCTTGTTATCTGTTTCGTATCACTGCGCGAGGGTTTGGCCCATCCACCAATACCGAAGTTGTGATGCAGTCGTATTTCAGTATTGTCAAATCTTCGGGTTCCTGACGAGTGCTGCGGCTGCCACGATTGCTTGTTTTATGTTTCACCTTTGGAGTTCATCATGAGCGCCTTCAAGTACCTGCCTGAATTGTTAAAGACGGCTGCGCTGACCGTTGCTGCGGCGGTTGCAATGACCGCAGTGGCTGCGCCACCCTATACATCCATACCGGGGTATTCGGCGGTGCCACCTAACATCTCTTCGTCATCTGGGGCTAAACCGATGATGATGATTGCCACATCCAAGGACCATACACTGTTTGGACCGATTTACACCGATTTTGAAGATTTGGAAGGTGACGGCAAGATCAATACAACTTTCCAACCAACTTTCAAATACTATGGTTATTTTGATTCAGCCAAGTGTTATGTGTACCAGAATAGTAGGTTTGAGCCAAGCGTACTGGCAACGCCTGGTGCGCCGGCAGCTACTGCGACCAATGGGGGCAATATTTCCATTTTAAATGGCGTATCAGTCTTTACCGATACCACCCACGGATCAGGCACCTTTACCACCGGAATGGCTCTCAGTGGTACAGGTGTTCTGCCAGGCACTTACATTACTGATTACTACTCCGGTACCAATGCCGGTACCGGGGCCAACGACGGTGGCATCTATATTGTCAATAATGATTACTCTGCTGCCCCCGTCACCGGTCAAACCATTGCAGGGGCAAGTGGCAAATATACATGCGGCGGCAGTGGTCAATGGAGTGGCAACTTTCTAAACTGGGCCACCACGACGCGCCTGGACGTCGTTCGCAAACTGTTGTACGGCGGCAAGCGTAGTACCGATACCAGTTCACTCACCGTATTGGAGCGTGCCAATTTATCCAAAGATTCCCACTCTTTCACCAAGCATTACTACGGTACTGATATCAGCGACTACACGCCCTTCACTGTTGCGTATTTGACTAAACCAGATAATGGAGTTGATGGTTATGTTGGATTGACAATTTGTAACCGTTCCGACAGCATGGGCGAAGCTGGCAATCCCGTCATCCGGCTTGCCAAAGGCAACTATCGAATGTGGTCAACCGTTGAGGGTTCGGTCTGTGAATGGGGCACATCCAGCAACAACTTTGAAATCAAGCTTAAAGACTACTTCTTCGATCCCGACAAGGGTGCAGGTGTGATTCGCCACGAACGCTATGTGCCTGTGGAAAGTACGGATGGTGCAACCTACAGCGGTATCGGGCCTGAGTTGAAGGTTCGAGTCAAGGTCTGCGATGCCTCACTGATCGGTGAAGAGCGGTGCCAGGCTTTTCCACCCAGTTCAACCACAAACTACAAACCCTATGGCTTATTTCAGGAATTTGGGTTTTCCCAATTAAGTGGCCCTGCCAGAGCAGAGTTTGGTGTGATCACCGGAAGTTATGACAATAATCTGACAGCCGGTGCCCTGCGCAAAAACATGGGCGATTTTTCTGATGAAATTAATAGCACCACAGGTGTCTTCTGCCACGCAGCCTCTTCCGGCTGTGCGGCAACCACATCAGATGGGCGGGCCACTGGCAATGGTGCCATCAAGGCAATAGACGCTTTTTTGCTCTATGGCCGCAATTCCAGCAACTACGATGGATCAAATGTTCAATTACCCAGCGAGATGGCCGATGGAACCCTGTCCGCGTGGGGAAATCCGATTGGGGAAATGGTCATTCAGTCATTGCAATATTACGCGGGCCTGGCCTCTACCAACCCCAGCAGCAGCACCAAGGACAGCGCCAAGGGGCTGCCAGTACAAACATGGACGGCCCCCTTGCCGTGGCCAGATACGCGCAACAGTCCCTATGGCATTGGCGTTTGCCGCCCTATGTACATCCTGGCGTTGTCTAGCAGTGCGCTCAGCTTCGATGGTCAAGGCGCGACACCCTTTGCGACCCTGCCCAACCGCACATCCGGCTCCTTGTCCGCCTATACCAACCTTATCGGTGACGCTGAGGGAATCAGTGGCAGTGCCAATCGTTCGGTGGGCAGCGTTTCTGGCGGTTTTGGTGAAACTTGCTCTGGCAAGACCATTGGAACTCTAGCCGATGTTTCTGGTGTCTGCCCGGATGCCCCAAGTATTGGTGGCACTTACCATATAGCCGGTGCCGCGTTATATGCAAACACCTCAAAAATTAAAACTTTATCCTGCCCGCCGGCAGACTCAGCCAAAATCCAAGATTTCCTCAAGGTGAAGACATTGGCTGCTTCCCTTTCAGGCGGATCGGCGCGCATTGATGTGCTGATTCCTGGGTCGAACCCAAAAAAGTATGTTTACATCACGCCAGAGAGCCTTTGGGCTTCAAACTCCAATACAAAAAAAATGGCCGGGGCGATGTTGACCTTTAACTCGATCAATGACAAAACTTACACCACGACCACGGCAGATGCCAAAGTGCATACCGGCACTTTTGTAGTGACATGGAACGACAGCCAGTTTGGTGGTGACTACGACATGGACATTGCAGGCTTCATCCGCTACGACGTGCTCAACCCCAGCGCTGCGGGGCAACCCTACAAAATCAAAGTGACAACGGATATCCTGAATGTCGGTGCCGGCTGGACTGGATCACACGGCTTTAGCATCATTGGCGTGACCAAAACCACCGATGGCAGCAATGCAAACGGGCGCTATCTGACGCACCGTCACCTGACATCTGACTCGGTTCTCAGCGGATCTGAAGGTTACCTTTGTGGCGATGCCGCTTATCGTGATTTGACATCCGCCTCCGCTGCGTTGTACAACGGCATTCACAAAGCCCCATACAACACTTCTACCAATAGATATCACTGTCAAACATCCGCAGCTTGGAACGCGATACAGACTTCGCCCACCACGACCAACTCCACCGGAACCAAGGAATACTACACCAAGATCGAATCTTTGTTTTACATGGTTGGAGCCGACAACGTCATTGTCAAAGACCCCCTGTGGTATGCCGCCAAATACGGCAGTTTTGCATCCTCAACAAAAAATTCAGACGGTACTTTTACCGAAGTTGCGATGCCTACCGCCGTGGCTTCGTGGGACAAATTCTCGACAGATGGGTCCCAAGTCAGCGATGGCATTCCAGATGGCTACTACCTGGCACGCCGACCTGATCTACTGGAGGAGCAACTGCGCAAGGCCCTGACGAACATCGTAGGTAAGAGTAATTCAGCGCCGGCAACCTCAAGCACATCAATCCAGGAAGGCAGCTACAAATACATATCGAACTTTAACAAGGATGATTTTTCCGGTACCGTCGAGGCCAAAAAACTGCTTCCTGGGGGGCTTGCTTTTTCTGACACAGCAGAATGGGATTCCGGGAAGAAGCTGACTGCGGTGATCCCGGCCTCGCGTGTGGTGATAACTAACGACCTTAACACGGGTAAAGCCTGGCAAACCAGCACCAGTTTCACCACTGAATTCACGACTGCCTTGCTCGGCACCGGCACTGGCGCACTGACGTCCGCCGAGGGCGTGCAGTTGAAAAACTTCCTGCGCGGTGACCGCGCCAATGAAATACCAGTTGGCATCTGGCGCAAACGCAGTGATGACAACGTCATGGGTATGGTGGTGAATTCAACGCCGTGGCTACAGTCGCGCCCGGTTGCTGAAAATATAGGCGTTCTGCCCTCGGGGGCACCCAGCTATGCCAGCTTCATGACCGCTCAGAAAGCGCGCGACCCGCTGCTGTGGGTTGGTTCCAATGATGGCATGTTGCATGGTTTCAAGGCCACTGGCACTGGTGCCGGTGCGCCGGTAATGTCGTATGTTCCATCGCCCATGATCGGTCGGCTGCGAAGCCTGTCACAGGGTTTTACCATTATTTCGGGGTTGGACGGCAGTCCCTTTACCGGCGATGTGCTGGTGGGCACAACGCCAGCCTGGAAGACCTATTTATTCAGTAGCCTCGGACGGGGTGGCAGGGCGGTTTTTGCGTTGGACGTAACCACACCCTCGACGCTGACCGAAAGCAATGCCAGCAGCATCTACAAGTGGATGTTCAGTTCAGACGACGACAGCGACCTAGGTTACATCATTGGCGACTACCAGAAACACCCGATTAGTAAGCAAGCCAGCCCCATAGTGCGCATGTACAACGACAAGTACGCTATTTTGGTTCCAAATGGGGTAGGTTCAACCAGTGGAAAAGCCTTTTTGTATGTGCTATTTGTGGATGGCCCCAGCAGTGGCACCTGGACTGCTGGCACGCACTACGTCAAGATACCCACCGACACTGAGGTATCTAACGGACTGATGGGTGCCAACTGGGTTGACACCAACAATGACGGCAAGGCCGACTTTATCTATGGCACTGACTTGTTGGGCCGCGTGTGGAAGTTTGACGTGCGAAGTGCCACTACCTCAGACTGGAAATCAGCGTTTATGTCTGGCACTACACCCATACCGCTGTTTGAAGCCAAAAGTGGCACCGACCGACTAGCCATCACCTCATCGCCGGTGCTGACTACCCCGGACTATGGCGGCATCATGGTTCATTTTGGAACAGGTCGAGCAATCTCCAACACATCCAGCGATTTTCCAGATGCCACAAAGACCCAGCGTGTGATTTCGGTCTATGACCGTCCAAGTTGGACTACGCCTTCGCGCCCCCTGCCCAACAGCGATTTGACAACCATGCACAGATTCACTTTAAAAAGAGACAGTAGCACTGGCAAACTTTACATTTCAGGCGGTGGAAATGTTCCATTTAATAAAGTCACTTACGACGGTTATTACCATAATTTCCCATCCATCGCGAACAGTGACATCGACACCAAGAACAATGAGATGGTGCTGAGTAGTTTGGTGTTTGCGGGTGGTGAGGTCAAAGGCAAGACGGTGCGGCCAAACCCCAATGTATCGAATGCATGTGGCTTGTGCGACCCCGCCCCATTAGCGAGTGATTTCAGCTTCGATCCACTGACTGGCCTACCTACCGGGCAGTCAGGTACCGTAGATGTGATGATTGATGGTGTGTTAACCCCTGTTTATGGGTTTGGTGGGGATAGCAAGGATCAAAAAAGCACGGTCGTCTTGAAGATTATCGGTAAAAAGGGAACCTGGGCGACTTTGGGCGCGAACGACCTCACAGAAACACCCCAATTTCTTATCCCCTCGCGTCGCCAATGGCGTGAAATCCCAGGCATGAGGACTGACCAATGAAAACCGGCTCATTGAAACCGTTGTGGCGCGGTAGCGTGAACCCTGCATCGCGTGGCTTTACCCTGATTGAGATCATGATTGTGGTGGCCATCATCGGCATTTTGGCGGCAGTGGCCTTGCCAAGTTACAACGAGTACGTTCGCCGTGGCCGCCGCGTTGATGCACAGACCCAGATGCTGGCTGCTCAGCAGTGGATGGAGCGGTTTTACAGCGAGCATTACAGATACGACCAAACATCGGCGACAACGCCAGTTGCAGTGACTGATACAACGCTGTGGGGCAGTCAGCCATTTAGACAATCACCTAGAGATGTTCCTGACAGTTCTGTCCTGTATGACATTAGTCTTAAAGATGCTGCGGCTGATGATCTGACTGCAAATCAGTACACGATTCAAGCTATACCGCGAAGCACTGATGCCTGCGGAAACTTTACCCTGACAAATACGGGTGTTAAAGGGCGCAGCGGAACAAAACCTCTATCGGAGTGTTGGAGGTAATAACACGCACAGCCTTCGTAGCCAGTATGAAGCGAAGCGTAATACGGGATCCCGGTCACAGCACACACGGCTTCCCACTTAAGGCCAATACCGTTCAATGGACCTGAAAAAAAACGAAAAAATACCATATTCCACGATGCTGTTATCACACTGTTTGAGAAAGAACCTACCATGTCTAACCCATTTCAAAAAGACACTCCTGTTGCATTATTGCCCGCGAACGATCGGATCAAGGCATTACAACGTGTCATCCCCCGCGTTCAAGTGGACGAT
>CAIXMC010000086.1 GCA_903920405.1 uncultured beta proteobacterium | reverse complement strand
CACTTTAACCTGAAATCGATGGCTTTCAACTCCAAAATACGATTTTTCAGTTGCTTGGCAACCTGATTAAACATGCCGAAACCGAATTTTGCGAAAACTACTCGCACAGAATTGCATTTTTGAATCGTACAGGTCGAAATTTTTAGAATCAATCAGTTCATCGACCATCCACCATAAGCGCATATGCCCACTTACTCATCATTGCCTATAGCCATCACCCAGGGAGATGCTGCTGGCATCGGCCCCGAAATCATTGTCAAGGCTTTTCGTGACCATTCGGACGTGATGCGCGGCTGCTTTGTGGCGGGCGATGTGGCGACTTTGCAGCGAGCAACTGGCATTGTCTCTGGCGCATCCCTACCGCTTTCGGTGGCAGAACTTGCGCATCTCTCAACAGTCTGGACATGCCCACCGCGATGTGTGCCTGTGTGGCAGGTTCAGTCATCTTCTACAGCTTATGCAAACGTGCCCGCGCCTTTGGGGTGTCTGAGCGCCCATGCCGGCCGTTTTGCAGGCGATTGTGTGGTGTGGGCTACCCATGCTGCGCTGCATGGCGAGGTCGCAGCTATCGTCACTGCACCCTTGAACAAAGCTGCGCTGGCACTGGCAGGTGAACCCTATTCTGCTTTTCACGGGCACACCGAGCTGTTGCAAGCATTGGCTGCTGCCCATCTGAAACTTCCTGTTTCACAATTGCCCGTGCGAATGATGCTGGTCAATAATGAATTGCGCGTGGTGTTGCTCAGCATTCATCTGTCTTTGCATGAAGCACTGGCATCCGTTACTTTTGACAATCTGCTGCAAACGATTCTCATCACCCACCAGTCCTTGCAAGCACTTATTGGCCATGATCCCCGCATTGGTGTGGCCGGATTAAACCCCCATGCTGGCGAAAACGGCTTGTTTGGGTCAGAAGAAACTGACATCATCGCCCCTGCCATTGAAGCTGCCCGCCAGAGTGGTGTGCGAGTCAGCGGCCCTTTTGCGCCTGATACCGTTTTTATGCGTGCCCGTTCAAAAAATTCAACCCCCGGCGAATTTGATGTCGTGCTGGCCATGTACCACGATCAAGGACTGATTCCAATCAAGTACCTCGGTATTGAAAATGGCGTAAACATGACCTTGGGCTTGCCCTTGGTGCGCACCAGCCCTGATCATGGCACCGCATTTGACATTGCCGGCACCGGACGGGCCGATGCCTCCAGCCTTGTTGAAGCCATTCGTATGGCACGAGTATTTTCCAATATGAGCCTGCAAAGGAGCTGATTCAGCCCAAATGACCCTGCAGTGCATCAGTAAAATCTCCACGTGCTTCAACAAAGAACCCTTAAATCCTTGACACGCGCAGTGAGCGTTGGCCTGCACAGTGGACAGCGGGTTGAAATGACCTTGCGACCGGCGCAGCCAGATACCGGCATTGTGTTTCGTCGCGTCGATTTGCCCGATCCTGTGGATATTGCAGTCTCGGCTCTAGCCGTGACCGATACGTGCATGGCATCTACCCTTTCCAAAGGCAACGTCAAGGTTCATACGGTAGAGCACCTGATGTCTGCCTGCGCTGGTTTAGGCATTGATAACCTGTATGTTGATGTCACAGCACAAGAATTGCCCATTCTGGATGGCTCGGCAGCTTCGTTTGTGTTTCTACTGCAAAGCGCAGGCATTGAACTTCAAAATGCACCGCGTCGTTTTGTCAGGTTGCTTGAACCTGTGGAGGTGCATCAGGGGCAGGGTGATTCTGAAAAATGGGCACGCCTGTCGCCCTACCACGGCTACAGACTCAGCTTTGAAATTGATTTCAGTCATCCCGTTGTGGATGTGACGGGGCAGCGTGTGTCGTTTGACATGAGTACAGGCTCCTATTCCAAAGACATTGCCCGCGCCCGCACGTTTGGGTTTACTAAAGATGTGGAATTGATGCGCGCCAACGGTCTGGCGTTGGGGGGCGGCATGGACAATGCCATTGTGATGGACGACTATAAAGTGCTTAATGCGGGTGGTCTGCGTTATAACGATGAGTTTGTCAAGCACAAAATTCTCGATGCCATGGGCGATTTGTATTTGTTGGGCAAGCCTTTGTTGGCTGACTACAGTGCCTTTCGCTCAGGCCATGCGCTCAACAACCTGTTGCTGCGCGAATTACTGGAACGCCAAGAGGCTTGGGACGTGGTGACTTTTGACGACGAAAAACTTGCACCTGCCGGCTTTGCGTCATTGGCACGGGCTTGGTAGAAAGCATTCAAGTGGGTGGCTTGAGAAACATGGGCTGCTCACAGTGGCTGACAACAACATGATATAAATTTCATAGCTAACTACGCAAGAGGGACGGGCGTTACAGGCTATTTTGGTGTGCATCTGAGTGACTTGACGGCAGGTTCATTGCACACTGATTCACATGTCTATCTGGGCTGGGTGATGAGCGACTCTTGCAATTTGGCTGCCAGTTGAGCAAGGGCCAACGCTGCTGGGCAGCCGGGCATGGACTGAATGAGCAACTGGCGTTTCATGATGGCCTGGCGCACCGACAAGTCCGACGGAATGTCGCCCATGTGAACCAATCGCACTTTTTCACCAGGTTTTGAGATCACAAACCGGTCCAACACCTGTTGCAACTGTGTGGTGATGGCACGACCATCTCCCATGCGGTTGGTTTGGTTAATCACCATGCGAATGACGCGGCGCTGCTGCTCACCCACCAAAACCTTGATGGTGGCGTAAGCGTCGGTCAAAGACGTAGGCTCTGGGGTGGCCACCACAATAACCTCAGAGGCCAGCGAGACTGCAAACAACACCACATCAGAAATGCCAGCACCGGTGTCAAGCAACACAATGTCGTAGTGGGGAAGCAAACTTGAAATAATGCGCAGAAAATCTTCACGCACATTGGGGGTCAAACGCGAGTATTCAACCATGCCCGAACCTGCCAGCAGTACCGAAAAACCACCCGGGGCGCGAACAATGGCTTCTTCGAGCTTGGATTTGCCGGTAAAGACATCGTGCAAGGTAATTTTGGGGTAAAGGTTCAGCACGACATCAAGATTGGCCAACCCCAAATCAGCATCAAGCACCAGGATTTTTTGGCCACGTTTGGCCAAAGATGCCGCCAGATTGGCAGAGACAAAGGTTTTGCCCACGCCACCCTTGCCGCTGGTCACAGCAACCACCTTGCCCAAAGGTTTAAGGGGGACGGCAGGCACGGCAGGTGCTCGTGGCGTGGAGGTCAGGATATCGCTCATTTAATTTACTCTTGTCATTGCGCTACCTGATAACCTGATAACGTGCTTGAAGAATCTGTTGCCATGCTGTTCAACCAAACAGGATCACCCAGCGTGAGTGTTCCAAACAATAAACTTTTTTCTTCAGCACTGACTGACAACAGGGGTTGATGTTCAATGCAAACACGGTTGCGGCCTTCAGACTTGGCGCGATACAACTCAACATCTGCACGGGCCAACCAAAGCTCGGGTGTTGATCGAACCCAGCGTGGTGCAAAAGCACCTCCAATGCTGATGGTGGTTTTCAGCATGCTGCCGCCGCCCAGTGTGATGTTCATGGTTGCAATGGACTCTCGGATACGTTCGGCTACTTGCTGGCCATAATGTCCATGGCAACTTGGCAAAATGATGACAAACTCTTCACCGCCAAAACGTGCTACGGCATCCATGGGGCGCACACATTTGGAAAGTGTGTGGGCGACCTCACGCAAGACCACATCGCCCACAGGGTGACCATAAGTGTCATTGACAGACTTGAAACGGTCAATGTCAAGCATGAGTAAAAGGGCAGGCTCACCGGATCGGGTGATGGATTCGATGGCGCGGGACAATGTATCTTGAAAACAGCGACGGTTGGCCAAGCCCGTCAAGGGGTCTTTCAAGGACAACTCGCACAGCCCGTCAATGACCGACTGAAGGTAAACGTGGGGGTTTTCAGACGCAGAAGGTAGCGTACAAGTGCCATGCTTGAGCAACGCCAGCGCGTCATCAAGGCGCAATTGGTGTAAATCAATCATTGGGGGCAGTGCAATAGCGACCATGGAGAAATTTGATTCAATGAGTCTAACAGGTTCATTTTGAAAATGATGCTGCAATCAAATGGGCATTTTGCTGTCTTATTTACCCACTATGATCACGCCATGAATCACTTGTTATTAAACCAGTTTGGAAAAATGGGGCGTTGGGTGCTGTATTTTTACGTGTGTTGGCCCGGGTGGGTTATTGCTGACACCTATTTTGCGTGGGCTACCCGTGTGGGCGATGGTGACACGCTGTGGGTGCGCCAGGATAAATCGCAAAGCACTCGCAAGTTGCGCCTTCTGGACATGGATGCCCCTGAGTTGTGTCAATCAGGTGGCGTGGCCTCAAGAGAGGCCTTGCGGCAATGGGTGCAGGGTCGTCGATTGCGTGTGACCGTTAAATTTCAGGACATTTATGGTCGTGATTTGGCTCAGGTTCATGCGGATGGACAAAACGTGAATGCCCAAATGGTGCAAGAGGGGCAGGCATGGGCCGGCCGTTGGCACGGCAAAATTGGCGCGTATGCGGTGCAAGAAACACAAGCCAGAGCAAAAAGGCTGGGTATTTTTGCGCAGCCCAACCCTGAATTGCCCAGCGACTTTCGCAAACGCCACGGCAGTTGTTTTTTTCGACGATAAAACAGATTGCTTTGGATGTGGTCCACAACAATGCAATGCACCCCAAATGATGTAAGGATATGGTCAACAATAAGTTCCGCATTTGGCTCGTCAGATTTGGGCGCACTGCGTCGTTACAAATCGCTTATGTGGCTGGGCCACACCGCACGATTTGTGCCTAGCATTGCATCCCCACTCTAACGGCCAAATGCGGAACTTATTGTTGACCATATCCTAAGCGTCTAACTGAAAGTTTTCTACGTCAAAAAATACACCAAATCCGGCTCTAACCCGCTCTGGTATTGCGTTGAGTGCTACGTTTTTTGAAATAATTAGGTAGAAAACTTATTGTGCATCATTTAAGAAAGCCCCCGTAGGTGAGACTTCATTTCCGACAGCGATGCAAAAATACCAGACTGAAATCCGACCTAACAAAAGCTATTTTTGATACACACGAACATAATCGACAACCATTTGGTCAGAGACAAAGTTCTTGGGAACTTCACCACCCATAAACCCTCCCAGCGCAATATTCAGTATCAGATACTGAGAGTCATCAAAAGGCCATTTCGCATAACCTGCATATTCAGGCTTGGCGTAGGAGAAATACTCTGCATCATCAACTCCAACCATAACTTTATCGGTCGTCCACGTCAGTTGATAGTTGTGAAACTGTGTGCAGGCATCAGCAACTGTTCTGACACCCACCGGCGCAATACCCACTGTGCCATTGGCATGGTTATAGGCCTTTGTGTGGACGGTTGCAGCGACTTTGGTTTTGTCATCAGCAGAGGTGCCCCTTTGCTCCATGATGTCAATTTCACCATCATCAGGCCAGATGCCATTGGTGCCAAGCATCCAAATGGCCGGCCATGTACCCAAGCTACAGGGCAGCTTGGCGCGAACCTCCATAAAACCGTAAGTCCAAGTAGCACTGGGCTTGTCTCGTGTGCTTAGTCGGGCGGATGTATAGAGCTGACCACCGTAGTCAGCGGCAGTGGTCAGACTTTCGCGGCGGGTGGTGATGGTCAAAAAACCACCTTGAACGCTTGCGTTTTCAAGGCGATCCTTGGCGTAATACTGAAGCTCATTGTTGTACCAGCCCTGCTTGTTACGATCGGTGTCATAACCCCACTTGGTGGGGTCTGGCAAGCCTTCTACATCAAATTCATCCGACCAGACGAGTTTCCAGCCCGAACGTGTGGGGGACGCTGGTGTAAGTGCAGCTACAAGGGATGATGTCCCATTTGATTCAGCACTCGCCGCAGCTACAGCCATAGACCCGTTAAGTAACACACCCAGAGCCAAAAGGACATTGATTTTCATTTAAGCTGACCCAGAGTATTTGGGGCAACTGTCAGAGTTTTGCCATCACTGAACGTCACGTCGATAGGAGTCTTGCCAGCGTTGAATGCCAGGTAGGTTTTGTGACCATCCGCACGTTTAAACACACTGTAAAACGTCGTGTTGGCAGTCACATCAAAGTCAGGTGTTCCCATTTCCTGCAAGCTCAACAAATAGTGAAGGGTGTGTGTGCGTGTATCACCCAACTCAAAAGATCCCCACCGGTTCCATTGGGCAAGACCCAAGTCGGGGTCTGCCAAGGCCATGTACTTCGCAAAAATGTCTTGCCACATGTCAGGTGGATTGGCTTTTTTGTCACGAGCCGAGTAAATGTCTGTCTCAGGCTTGAGTGTGGCCAAGCTGCGTTTCACAAAGTCAGGATTTCGACCAAGGTAAGTTGATGCGGTAGTGACAGGAAGAAGGTTAATGCCCTTGATTTGTCGTGGTTCATCCGTCCACCAGGTGTTGTGAACATATTTACCACCAAAGACAATGCTTGATTCAAGGCTTTTGTATTCTGGTGCAAACACCTGACCATAAAGATCAAACCAATAGTGGTTGATGGAGTTGATT
This sequence comes from uncultured beta proteobacterium, assembly GCA_903920405.1. GTDB lineage: Bacteria > Pseudomonadota > Gammaproteobacteria > Burkholderiales > Burkholderiaceae_C > Rhodoferax. Next base: position 14,893 of record CAIXMC010000086.1, on the reverse strand, counting down.
TCAGTCGTGTAGAGATAAACACCAAGGTCGCGCAATTCACGGTTGCCGGTAATTTCAGCCCAAAGAATCAAAGCCGCCCAAGCGTTCATCGCTTCAGAGGAAGACTCTTGGTTGCCACCAAATTCATCGAAGGCCATGCCAGATGCCCAAGAGTGGCCCTCGTAAGGGTCAAAATTGCGCATGAATGGAAAATCTGCACCATTGCGTTTCAGTGTGGCGATGTCTCCAACCAGCAGGTCAATCATGCCACCCCACTTGTCTTTGGCAATCCAGGAAGGATCTCTCAGTGCAATATCTGCTGCAGCGCGAATCCAGTAGCCATACACAAAGTGATGGTCATTCATCTGCTCTACAAAATAGTATTCTTCAGGATAACTGGCAATGGCACCTTGCGATTTGTCAAGATGGAAGTAAGTGTGATCCTGGCCTGTGAGCCATTGTTCGGCACGTTCTTTGACCATTGCCAACAATCGGTCACGACCAGCACGGTCGCCCTGCTGTTCAACCACATCCATCAACTTCAAAATGCGATGCAGACCCTTGCCCTGCCAGTAAGGGCCTTTTCCCTCTTCAAGCATCATGCGACGGGCATTGCGCACGTCGGCAGCCATGACTTCGTCAAGCTGCTTTTTGCGGGGAGAATCGCTCACAGCAGGCCAATAGGGTACAAAACCGTTGTAGGTCAGCGATGTCTTGAATTGAGATGCTTCGATCAGCTTGATTTTGCCGCGTATGGTGTCATAAGATTGACCCAAAGCCGATTGAACTGAATCGTTGTTAAACCACTGGTGTGGATAAAGGCCGAGGAGTGGACCGTTGTCGGGACCTTCCATGATTTTCGTCATGGTGTTGAAGGTAGTGTCAACTTTGCTAGTGGCTTGGTCGTACTTCCATTCAACGCGCGTGTCGTCAATAAAGGCGTAAGCGTGGCGTGTGAAAAGCGCCAAGGTGTCAGGTCTGTCGTCGGGCAAACCTGCCGCTGAAACATAGCCTTTGCCAGAAGGCATAAGACCGACCCACTCTCTGGGCGACACTTTCTTCCAAAGCATACCTGTAGGACCAAACAAAGCGTAGGGTTTACCGTTGACGCGTAGAGCCAAAATGCGAGCATCATCGCCACTGTCAAAACGATCGCCTGCTACGGGTAGACGCAAGCGCACATCACCTCGCGAGATTTGCAGTGACACATAAGGGTTGCCGTGAGCGACAGTGAAAAGCATTTCATCCTGGCCTCGTGTGAAAGTCATATCCAGAGACCAATCACTCACTTTGGAAACTTTGGACTGACCCAGTTTGAAAGCTACAGGAGAAATGACAAGAGGATCACGATGAGGGTAGCGAATCTCGACGTCTTGGCGCGCAGTAGGCAAAACTTCCTTGGCAGGTAAAACAAACTCAACGCCAGCAGGTGTTGCCTTCACACTCAAAGGGTGAACCTGCAAGACCTCAGGCTGGGCGTAAAACATCTGGGATGTGTACCATTGACCTGTTTGCGCTGCCGTTTTGAGCAAGGCATCTGTTCTGAATTTTGCCTTTGGCACAGGTCTATCGCCTTCTTTGGGTTCCAAATAAATGGTACCAGCACCTATTTTTGCAGAATTGGCAGTTTGTGCCCATGCAAAGTTGCATGCAGCTAGGCAAAATGCCAGTGCTATGCCAAAAAACCGAACGTGTTTCATGATAATGTCCTTTTTGGTTGCTTATAATCCCCCGCTTTATATCATAGTGAATGCGCTTTTCAGCTCATTGTTTGATTTGCTTTTTCAGGGTTTTCCCTTAATGATCCCTATTTTTATTCACCTAAATTAGGGTAAACACGGGGTATCTCATCATGAAAAAAGCGAGATGATCACACTGATGTAAAACCGTTTTCACGTCACCCTGATTTCAACTGAACAGCATGAACACTCCATGAATACACCATCTTCCAAAAAATTCATAAATAGCGCCGGTCCGCTTCCTCAGCTTATCGGTAGTTCAAAGCGCATCAGCTTTCGTCTGTGTTTGTCAGCAGCCGCTGTGCTTGCTGCCTTTCCAACTCACGCTTTTGATTTTGGTCCTGACGACATGTTTGGTGTGAACGGATTTGGGGAAGTGCGATTTGGAATGCGCAACAACCAATGTTCTGACTGCCAGTGGTCGTCGGATAAAAACAAACAGGCATACTGGGATGATCCCATCATTCCAGGACGTGAGTTCAAAAGCTCTGGTTTTACATTCTGGCAAATTCAGCCCGACTTGACTGCCAGATACAACTTGGGTGGCGGTTATAAATTTTTGGCTGCGCTTAGCCAACGCTGGACAAACGATACCAGTAGCGAGCACGGGGGCACTGTTGATGTCCCCAATCAAGGTTCGATCTGGACGGGTTACTGGTATAAGAAATTCGTTGAGGTTACTCACGAAGACTATGGCACGCTGCGTGTGGGTCACATGACGACTCAAGCCTGGAATCTCTCCGATAAATATACCTACGAAACTTCCATATCCGGCACGTTGAGTCCAACAGGTGCGGGTTATGGCATGTTGACCAGCGCCATACGTTTTACGTCACGTCCCATTGATGCGTTCAAGGGTACGATGATCGTGGAAGGTACTTACGACTTGGGTAATACGGAGTTTAATGTTCATGAACCTGCGTTTTTGGAGTTATATGCCAAGTACGATGTTGGTGATCTTCACCTTGACGGTGTTTTGCAAAGCACCAGGAACGGCACACCTGGTGCGTGGGGTCAAGGACCTTTCACAGGCCTGACACCCAATAACTCTGACGGAAACAACGAAGCGCTTGTTGGATCAAGTCAGGGCATTTCCATGCTGCTTGCACGTTATCAAGTCGATAAAAAACTTGAGGTTTTGGGCGGTGTCCGTTATAACTGGTGGAGTGGTGCCACTGCTGTGAGGATTAAGAACTCAAGCGGGTGGAACAGTATGTTCAACGTTAACTGGTCTCCAGACGGCTGGTCTTTAGACGGAAAGTCGGTAAACGGTTACCCAGCAGACTCTGTTGATTTGATGTTGGGTGCACGTTATCGCATGGGCAAATGGCTCACCAATGGAGGTTTGGCGTATTTTGGTACTGCCAACACAGATAATCCTTATGATCGTGGACAAAATAATTCTGCACTTGTGGGTGGTTTTGGTATGGAATATGACTATGCAGACGGTGTGAAGCTCACCTTCCAAACTGGTGCAGTCCACTATGCACGTTTGGGTTTGTCGCCATTGTCCATGGGCCAAAATACCGGCATCAATTATTCGGATTCTCGTGTGACCCGAGACTCTAACTGGTTCTCGGTTGGCATGGTCTTTGGGTTCTGAAGGTTTAACAAATAAGGTTATTTTTATGAAATTTACAGCATTCAACACCCTGTCCATACGCCAGTCAAGTCTGCTTTGGACTTTGATTGCCATTCTTTTTTCGTTAACACTTGCTTCATGCGGTGGTGGTGGTTTTGCGCCTGCAGTACCAGGGGTTGCATACAACGGCGGGGTATTAAGACCTTTACCAGACGAATTTACCAAAAGAAAAGCTATTGCTTATTCACCGTACCGAGCCAAAACAGAGGCTGAGAAGAAAACTGAAGAAGTGACTGAAGAAAATATCAAGCAAGACCTGAATCTTTTGTCTCATGCCAAGTTTGGTTTGATACGTCTTTACGATAGTTCCGCTGTCTCCAAACGTATTTTGGATGTTATCAAGACGAATAAATTTGATATCAAGGTGATGCTGGGTGCTCATATATCTACAGTTGATTCGGAGAATCAGGCTGAAATTGGGCACTGCATTGATTTAGCCAATACCTATAGTGATATCGTTTTGGCTGTCAGCGTTGGCAATGAAACCATGATGAAGAATTCACCCAATCCTCAAACGCCTGAGGTGATGGCGGCTTATTTGACTCAGGTAAGAAACAAAATCACCCAACCCATAACAACAGACGACAACTGGTCTTTTTTTGCAGCGGTTCCTCTTCTTAACCTTGATCCCCAAGGCAATAGTTCGCGTTTGGTTTTAAAGGCAATTGACTTTGTCTCCATGCACAGTTATCCTTTGTGGGATGCAGTTTATGATCCTTCTCAAACTGCCAGTTCATGGGATTGGAGGCAGAAGAATGTGCCAATAGCTTCACGCGCCACAGCGATGATGGGTGCTGCCATTCAATCAATTAAAAGTCATTACTCAACTTTGCGCACTTATCTCGATTCCAAAGAACTTGAAAATATGCCCATCATTGTGGGTGAGACAGGGTGGAAAGCCGATAACTTCGAGTTTATGGCATCACCAGTCAATCAAAAAATGTATTTTGACGGATTGATGGCTTGGGCTGAAGAGGGTCGTACGGGTTCTGGTCCCAAGGCAGTTTTGTACTTTGCAGCTTTTGATGAGCCTTGGAAACAAGCAGCCAATGATGACAACTGGGGTCTCTTTAACAGTGAACGCCAGGCGCGTTTTGCGATTCAAAGTTTCAATTTCCCAGACTATCAGACTGAACCTGTGATTTTGACTGATGCTGTGTATTGGATCAAGCCTGTGATACCGGTACTTGACGCCACGCGCTACACACTGTTTTCTGACATCAGCACGACGGGTGAAAGTAGGGCGTATGATGATTCAAATCTTGGCTGGTTTCCGTGGACTGACAATGAGACGCATCTGTCAACTGTTGTTGTCGATTCTAAATTTGCAGATTCAACAACGGGCTACACACCCTATCTTCTCAAATTAAGCCCAGAACCTGCGTCTTGGGGTTGGGGTGTGTTCTTGGGATCTGACCTTCAAAGGGTATCCTCGAACTTGTCCAGCTTTGCGTCAAAAGGACACTTGAACTTCGACATCAAGTTCGATAAACCTTATCCTGGAAAAATCGAGATTGGCTTCAAAACGATCGTCGGCGATTATGATGTTGCCATACCTTTGTTGCCGTTGTCGAGTGGTAGTTATGGTTATAGCAACACAGTTTCTTGGTCTCACGTCAAGATTCCGCTAATAGACATTAAATCCAGTAATGATGACTTGTCGATGGTATTGCACCGTTTGATTATTGCGGATCGTTTTGATGTGACAAAGAACACCTTATGTCTGAAGAAAAACGAATGTGCGCTGCCCAGTATCTACCTTGATAATATTTATATTTCAAAGGATTGATGGGGTGCTATGCTGTCGCGTTGTATAACATGACAGCGTGATTGAGACAAATCATTAGAAAGCGACCGTCTGCAAAGACGGTCGCTTTTTTTGATGGTGAATTATCTTGACTGAAATTTGTCTTCTTCCGTGGTTTGATTATGAAATTTTATGGCGGTCTTTTTATGCCGACATGATCGTTCTACAACAAGGATATTTGCTATTATTATAATAGCTACTTACGCATACTGGACGGGCGTTACAGGGCAAAAAGGCTTACAGAAATTTCACTAGGGCAGGGCGTTTCTTGGGTACTTCATTTTGCATTGCACGCGTTGGTAGATCGCCTTCCAATCGACCATCATCAAAAAGGCTAAACTCAAAGTCACAGTGCAGCAGATGCCCGCACATCATCGGGCATCAAAAGTATCTTATTTTGACTGCGTCATCTTTCATGAATTCACACACATCCAAAATTTTCGTCGCCGGCCACCGTGGCATGGTGGGTTCGGCCATTGTGCGCACGCTCTTGGCGCATGGCGTACCGGCTGACGGCATTGTGACTCGTTCACGTGCCGAGCTAGATATTTGCAATCAGGCCGCAGTGCAAGCGTTTTTTGATGCCGAGCAACCCACTGAGGTCTATTTGGCAGCAGCCAAAGTGGGTGGCATTTACGCCAATAATACTTATCCCGCTGATTTTATTTATCAAAATTTGATGATGCAGGCCAACATCATTCACACTGCACACACGCACGGCGTGAAAAAATTGCTGTTTCTGGGTTCAAGTTGCATTTACCCGCGAATGGCCGCGCAACCCATGCGTGAAGATGCCCTTCTCACCGGTAGCCTGGAGCCTACCAACGAACCCTACGCCATTGCCAAAATTGCCGGTATCAAACTGTGTGAAAGTTATAACCGTCAGCATGGGCGAGATTACCGCAGTGTGATGCCCACCAACCTGTATGGACCGGGTGACAACTACCACCCCCAAAACAGCCACGTGATACCCGCATTGATTCGCCGCTTTCACGAGGCCAAAGTGTCCCATGCCCCTGAAGTGGTTATCTGGGGCACAGGAACGCCCAAACGAGAATTTTTGTATGTGGATGACATGGCTGCTGCCAGCGTGTTTGTGATGAATCTGCCCCAGAATGTTTATCAGCAACATACCCACCCCATGCAAAGCCATATCAATGTAGGCTATGGCAGCGACGTGACAATTGCCGAACTGGCGAAAGCAGTGGGGGTGGCAGTGGGTTATGTGGGGCGCATCAGCTTTGATGCCAGCAAACCCGATGGAACACCTCGCAAATGGATGGACAGTTCTTGTTTGAATGCTTTGGGCTGGAAGCCTTTGGTGGATTTGGGTAATGGGCTGATTCGGGCTTATCAGGATTTTTTGGATCATGATCCATCCATCATTCATTCATTCATCCAAATAAAGACTTTCTGTTTTTTGTCTTTCTGACCAGTGCCGACCACCGTTGTTATAGGTGGCACTTGTTCGTTTGACGCGGATGCCCCATGTCTCGTTGTAACGAAGTGTCAAGAATTGGTAAGGCGTGTTGTTTTGCTGTGCTCTTGCAATCACTTTTAGAATGACAGATCCTCCAGTCACACCATAAACACCCCCTCTTATTCTGGAATTAATATTAAAGCACACCGCTGTTAAAATATCAAAAATCATATCTGATTGAGGTGGAGCACCAAATAATGCATTGCATAAATAATCATTGGGATGTGGACGAATAGCTGTGGATGGGTGCTCAGTGATAAATGGATAATCAAGCTCTAGAAAATGATGCAAAAACGGCTGAAGTACAAGATTTTTTATATCTGACCAAATGCCACCATATTCGTAAACCAAAGCCATACGGATAATGTCGGACTGCATTGCCACAAAGCGACATGCTCGAACGCAATCCAGGACGTTTAAACCATGGAAATTGGATAACAAACTTTCGATTTCTTGCAAGTGCCATATTTTATGCACAAAATCAGGGTGCGTCGTATCCCAGGAATTCGTATTAACGACTTGATCTGGTGGAATTTTGCAAACATTTCCATTTTCACCAGACCAATATTGGTGAATAAGTTTTGGTATCGTCATTTTAAACAAATGATGTTAGAGAATATAATTATGTCACTTTAAAAAAATAGAATCTACGCAAAACTTCAATTTACTACTCCAACTCATGTTTGCAATGGATTGTTTCTCAATATCAGTCAAAACATGGTTTTTTGCAATGCTGTTTTGAATGGCATGAATAAAATCGTCATGATGCTTTGCAATAGAAACCAGTGACGATGTGACATCAATATTTTCAACCATCGTTGCAACCACAGGCACACCAAAAGCCAAATAAACAAACACCTTCAAGGGGTTCATGTTTTGGGTCATTGCCGTATTCAGATGGGGCACCAAACCTACATCAAATTTTGATACCCATGCGCCTATTTCCTTATAGGGAATAACGCCGGGCATCAAGACATTGGGGTGGCGCATGAGTTGCGTGACGTCCGGGTTGGCATGAGTTGAGCCTATCAAGACCAATTGGCAATCTGGAAAATGGGTGGCTATTTTGTCAAGCAAGGTGATGTCGATTTTGGCTTCCAGATTACCCACATAGCCGATGGTTTTACCCCGCCAGTTGCAAAAGGATTCATAGGCGGCGCAATGTTTGGGTATGACGGCGGGTGGTGTGCTGTCGCAACCATTGGGAACCAAAAGAATGCCAGGGAAAAACTCCTGCATGGACCGTTGCATGGGTTCACAATTGGTCAATGCCATGTCAGCCAGGGCAAGGGTTTCCCGGTAGTTATCGGTCAAACGCTTTTTTTCGTCCTCTGATGTCTGGGGCCAGGCACGATGGTCATCTACCACATCCACCACAACTTGGCGTGGCTTGAAGTGGCGAATCAAATCAGGTGCTGAATAATTTTTTGGATAAACCCAGAAAATACTGTCAAGGGGATTGACCCCTTCACGGCTTAATACCGATTCAATAAAGGGAAAATAACCCTCATGCAAATGGGGCTTGATGGCATGATGGGCATGTGTTCGGTAAGTGCCCGGGGGATGGATAAAAACATTGAAAGAGATTTTGTCAGTATCTTGCAAGCCCATCAGCTTTTCATAAGTGCCCACATAAATCCATGAATCTTGTGTTGGCGCATCGCTGGCTTGTTGTCGCCGAATAAGATCATATTCAGAAATGGGGGCATCAAATACCACCACTTTGCGAACATCGGGTCTGGAGGCCAGATATTTGATCACCATGTCGTGCCGACGACCATACAAGCCTGTGTCATTTTGTTTCCAAAATAAAACAATATCCACACCCGGCAGACGCACCAAGGGTTGGGGTGCGTCTGGCAAGCCCAACACATGACGGCTGGCCTTCACAATACTGGCAGTACTTTGAGCTGGCACAAGTTGAGTGCGAGCCAGGCAGCGTTCCAACAGCAACTTGATCTGCAAAGCTGCTGCTGCGTAACTGTAGCGCTCCAGAAAACGGCTGCGAACAGTGGCGCGCCTTTGATTTTGCTGGTGTGTCTGGGTCACAGCGCTTCGCAATGCACCAGAGATGTCGCGGGGGTCCACCAACTGCGCTACCTGATCATCGACCAATTGCATCAGCGGGGGAGTGTTGCTGACCAAAAGGGGGATGCCCATCGCGATGGCATCAATGGCTTTGGCGGGTAACTGGTATTGCGAGATGGCATGGTCTTCATCCTGCGGCAGGCAAACCACGTCGGCCATGACCATGATTTCGGGTACGGATGCAAACGGTTGGTTGGGCAGATAAATCACGCGCCCTTGTGCCAGGTTATCCAGTTGGGCTGTGACACGCTGGTCGGTTGATGTGCCTACTACCACCAGGCAAAAGTTGTCATCATCCATTTGCCCCACGGCACTGGCCAAAGTGTCAAGACCTTTGTGCGAGCGGGGAGTGCCAAAAAACAAAATCACCTTTTTATCAATGGGTATGCCATAGCGCAGGCGCACTTTGTGTGCATCAAAGCGGGTGGGGTCAAACAGGTGTTCATCACGAACATGCGGTATCAGTGTGCCGCCAAATGTGTGTTGCAGTGCAAGGTTGGACACCATGATGTCGTCGGCTGATTTGCACAGGCTTTGGGTGAGCCGCGTCCACAGTTCTGCGTAGGGTTCTGTTTGCGTGGCTGCGCTGCCTGCGGGCATGGCGGCCAGTTCGTTGAGTGTCAGTTCGGTCGTCTGGTTGAAGAACGATAGTTCGTGATCATCCATGTCGATGATCAACGGGCAGCCCCATTGTTCCTTGATCATCAACCCCAGTTCCAATGAAGGCAGTCGGGGTTTGCATGCAATGACCACATCGGGGTGAATCCGTGATGCCATATTTTTCAGGCTGTCATGAAATGCCGGCAAATCAGAGCCAGGTAACACAATGACCGGTAGTTGCGATGTGCGCAGGGGTTCCCATACCTCATCGCCGTAACGTGCAAATTGAAACCCCACCAGCAAACAGTGTCGGACCACCCGTTGCACCACCTCTGCCAGCATGTAAGACCGTCCCAACGGGTTGTGCCCTACGTCCCAGGTGATGATCAACACGGTGATGGGTAATTTTTGAAGTGGCACTGCGTTGGGTGGCAATGTCGTCAAAGCGCCGGGCTGCGGTAAAGTTGGCGTTTGCCACACTTGTACACCTGGTGTTTTGTCGATGGCAAGTTGAAGCTCTGCAAACAAGGGTGCAGGGCAGGGCGGTAAAGCACGGATGATGCGCTCCAGCCTTTTGGCATTCACTGTCAAACCCAGTTCATTGCGACAAAAGGCAAGAGCACGGGCTTGACTGCCTTTCAGGTCAAGGCTGCCCTCAAGCGCTGATTCCAGCGTCTTTCGAACATCATCCATACGTAGCACAACGCCTGCATCCATCATGTCAGCCGTGGCATCTTCTTTCCATGCCAAGACTGGAATACCTGCTGACAAGGCCTCAAGCAATTTGGTACTGACCTGAAAGCGAGCCATGTCGGGGTCTGAATGCTGGGGCAATATGCAGAATTCTGCCAGTGTTGCCAGGTCACTCAAGGTGCCCAGCGCCTTGTCTCCCAAAAACCGGCATTGAAGTTTTGGGTTGGCTTGTAGTGTCTGTCTTTGTCCATCGTCCAGAAACTGGCCAATGACCATCAGTGTCACATCATGGCGACCCAGGCTTGTCAAAGCGTTGGCTACAGCCTCCAGGCCAAAGTGTCTGCGTGGTGTTCCCAAAAACAAAATAACCTTGTGGTGGGGTGCAATACCATATTTATGGCAAACCTTTGATTTAAATTCTGGCGTGGCAGTTGAGCGCTTGGGCAGACGAACATGTTGCCGAATAATGTCACCTCCGTAGCGTCGTTGCAGGGCAGGGTTTGATACCGTCAAGCCATCAAATGAGCGTGCCAAGCCTACCGCCAGGCGCGTCCATTGTTGCCCCAGCAAATCATGAATGGCCGGCAAGGCAGTATGGTGTTGCAGATAGTCGTTCAGAGGCCAGTCTGCCTGTGCGCCCACCAAAGCCAGCTCTTCATCTTCAATGTCCATTAGCACATGGGCATTCCAGATCAGCTTGTACAACATGCCAAAAAACAAGGCAGGTGCGCGAGGCCGGCACAGGTGTACGACCTCGCAGGGGTGAGCAGCCACCAGCGCGGCGGCCTGCTGCAAAAATAGGCTTTCGTCATGGGCTACAAAACTGTGGCATGCCACGTCGCTTTTCAAAATGGGTGACCACACCGCGTGATCAGCGTGATCACCGTGCGCAAACACACTGCCGATGATGTCCACTTTGGAAAAACTTTGGTAAATTTTGGCCAATGCGTAGGCCCGACCGGCGGTGTTGTGCGACAGTTCACTGGTACACACCATGACATGGGGCTGCACTTCGCCTGTGCGTGATTCTTTGTATTGGAGCTGTGCCCAATGAAAGTTGGTACGCAAGGTGCTGGCCAATCCGGGCAGGGTGGTTAAACCTTGCACAAAATGGGTCATGGCTTGTATGAAGTTGCCTTGCATCAAGGCTTGGTTACCCAAGGCTAAATCACCAGGGCTGTGTATGTTGTGGGTCATTGTGTCTTGTATGGATGAGTGATTTGATATGCCCAAAGTTCCGATGTCACTGATGCAAATTTATTGATTAACCATTCTGAACCCAAGTGATGGACACTTTGCAGTTCAGTGTTGGCGGCATTGGCACAATGGTCAAGAAGTAAAGTTTGGTTTGTCAATTCAATCAGGGGCATGGTGGGGTAATCTTATCGGATGTCAGGCAGGCACGGAATATCTTCAAAGGTCGGTTCATGAATGTAAAAATAAATAGGGGAGGTCATAAAAAAATCTAAAAGTGAGCTTTTCACATGTTAGTATTTAGTGACTCATAACGTTGGTGTAACTCTCAGTTGCAGGTCCCAACGTGTCGTTGTAGGGGTTGCCGTGGAAGTTGGGGCAACTTTTCGTGTAACCGTTTTTTCGGTTACTGATCTCTGAAATTCTTGGTCAGGCCAGTTTTTTCTTTTTAAACTAAAAGGGGCAATAAGATGTCTATCAAAAAAGTAGTCAAAAACAAAGTCTCAAATGCAAAAAAAGGCGCTCAGTCGCTCTTGGCAATGGGATTGGCGGCTATCGTTGGGGACAAGGTTGTAGCCTCTTCGGTTGAAAAGGCCCATCAGTCTGATGCGACTCTTGACAACGCTGGTACCGTTGCCAATGTTGCTCTGGCCAGTCACGATGTGGTCAATGATCATCCATTTGTGACGGAGTCCAGAGACGTGGCGGCCAGTCGGGACATGGAAATATTGCCAGATCAGGATGTTGTTGCTGCACTTGATGCTGACATGCAAGGTCAAATGGTTGATGCTGGCGAGGCGCAGGTCATTTCGCCCGAAGTGGTTACCGAAGAAGGTGCGGGGGTTGTTGAGCAGACTAACGATATTGTGCTGGACCAAGCTGAGGTTTCTGAGGGAACTGTCGATGGTGCCATGGCATCTGAAACGGGTGCGGGTGCGGGTGCGGGTGCTGCAACAGCGGTTTCGCCTATGCTTGTTGTGGGTGGATTGGGGCTGGGTGTTCTGGCGCTTGCAAGCAGTTCGGGTTCAGGTTCGGGTTCTAGTTCTCCGCCAAATGCTCCAGTGGTGCTGTCCGACAGCGATCCATTGGCCAATACTGTGGCTGAGAATGCAGCTATAGGCGTGCCGGTGGGCATCACAGCCTCAGGCGTTGATGGTGATGCAGGTAGAACCGTCACTTACGCTTTGACCAATGATGCAGGCGGTAAATTCGCCATTGATGCCCAAAGCGGCGTGGTGACTGTTGCTGGCCCACTGACAGCCGGCAGTCAATCTATTACAGTGAAAGCTACCAGCAGCGATGGTAGTTCTGCCACATCCAATTTTGATATTGATGTTACTGGTGCTACGGTCAATAAACTATTGACGGTGATTGACGGATCGCTTCATGGTGCCAATGTTTACTATGACACTAACATCAACGGTATTGCCGATACTTCCGAGTTTTTGGGCAAGACAGATGCCAATGGCGCGCTACAGATTCAATATTCGCCTGTTGCTGGTGCGAAATTTATTGTGTTATCCGATGAAAACACGGTAGATTCTTTTACGGGCAATAAGTTTTCCTTAACGCTATTGGCAACCGATTCGGAGGGATCGTCGGTAGTGGTGTCGCCATTAACAACTTTGGTGGCATCTGGCCAAGTGAGCGCAGAACAATTAAAAATAACTCTGGATCTGCCTGCTGATCTGGATCTGGCCACTTATAACTATATCGATGCCATCAAGGGTGGCTCCGATGGGACTGTCGCTGGCGATGCCGCACTGGCGGTTGCTCAAAAAATGGCAGCAGCATCAGTAGCCATAGGAAACATCATTGAATCTGCAGTCAACACGGCACAAGCTGTATCTGGTGGTAGCTTGACGGCAGCAGAGTTGGATGTATTGACGACCCAGGTGGCTGATAGTGTCTCCAAGGTTTTTGCAGCACTGCCGGCGGGTACAACATTGAAAGATGCCACACAGATTTCTTCTGAACTGGCGTTGTCATCGGTTTTGGATAGTAGATTTGATATAGATGCTGTTATATCAAAAGCTCAGGGTCATTTAACTGTGGCTTCGGTTCAAGGAGATATTCCTCCTGCATTTGTTGCCGCAATCCAAACTGCTTCCGAGCAGTTGGCACAAACCAGTGCATCGCTCGAAACCCTCTTTAAAACTGCAACAGATGCTGCCATCCTCCAAACCTTGACAGGTTCTGGTCATGCACTTGATGCTCTGGAAGATGCTTCCGCAGAGGGTGTCAATCATGCCATCAACATGCTGGCTCGGCTTGATTTGCAAAAAGACACAGCCGCTGTGATTGAGAATCAGGTAGAAGCTGTCAAAGGTAATTTACTTGCCAATGATGGTTTAAGTGCAGGAACAGGTTTGTATTCGGTGAATGGTACGTTGGTACCTGATACTTCAGAGACTTCAGAGTTATTGGTCATTGGACACTATGGCACATTGCTTGTGAGCAAATCAGGAGATTACACGTACATTCCTGGTGGTGACAAAGCTGCGAATGTGCCCGATGGGGTGAAAGTTACTGATGACTTTACCTACACTGTCAAGGCGTCCAACAATAGATTGGCAACTCAACAACTTAGCGTAGAGGTGACAGGTACCGCCGCTGGTGATGTTATTGGACAACCTGTGGTGTTGTCCGACAGCGATCCATTGGCCAATACCGTGGCAGAAAATTCCCCTGTGGGCACGGTAGTAGGCGTGACGGCCTTGGGTGTTGATGCAGATGCTGGCACGACCGTCACTTACGCTTTGACCAACAATGCAGGCGGTAAATTCGCCATTGATCCTCAAAGCGGCGTGGTGATTGTGGCTGGCGTTCTTGATTTTGAAGCGGCCAGCAGCCACACTATCACGGTTCAAGCCACCAGCAGCGATGGCAGCGTTGCCAATTCTGACTTTACTATCGCCGTGACGTACGTCAATGACCACCCTGTGGTGTTGTCCGACAGCAATCCATCGGCCAATACCGTGGCTGAGAATGCGGCCATAGGTACAGTGGTTGGAGTGACGGCCTTGGGTGTTGATGCAGATGCTGGCGCAACCGTTACTTACGAGTTGACCAACGATGCAGGCGGAAAATTCGCCATTGATCCTCAAAGCGGCGTGGTGACTGTTGCGGGCGCTCTTGATTATGAAGCGGCCAGCAGCCAGACCATCACCGTCAAGGCCACCAGCAGCGATGGCAGTGTGGCCAGTTCGGATTTCACCATTGCCGTGACCAACGTCAATGACAACCCTGTGGTGTTGTCCGACAGCAATCCATCGGCCAATACCGTGGCTGAGAATTCAGCTATAGGCACGGTGGTGGGCGTGACGGCCTCAGGCGTTGATGCAGATGCTGGCACGACCGTCACTTATGAGTTGACCAACAATGCAGGCGGTAAATTCGCCATTGATCCTCAAAGCGGCGTGGTGACTGTGGCTAGTGCTCTTGATTTTGAAGCAGCCAGCAGCCAGACCATCACCGTCAAGGCCACCAGCAGCGATGGCAGTGTGGCCAGTTCAGACTTCACCATTGCCGTGACGAATGTGAACGACAACCCTGTGGTGTTGTCCGACAGCAATCCATCGGCCAATACCGTGGCTGAGATTGCGGTCATAGGCACGGTGGTTGGAGTGACGGCCTTGGGTGTTGATGCAGATGCCGGCACGACCGTCACT
>CAIXMC010000085.1 GCA_903920405.1 uncultured beta proteobacterium | reverse complement strand
TCGTCCACTTGAACGCGGGGGATGACACGTTGTAATGCCTTGATCCGATCGTTCGCGGGCAATAATGCAACAGGAGTGTCTTTTTGAAATGGGTTAGACATGGTAGGTTCTTTCTCAAACAGTGTGATGACAGCATCGTGAAATATGGCACTTTTTCGTTTTTTTCAAGTCTATTGAACGGTATTGGCCTTAAGTGGGAAGCCAATTTCTTGAAATTGCCGTAAGCGCTTAACAGAAAGTTTTCTACGTCAAAAATTATACAAAATTAGGCTCTAACCCGCTCTGGTATTGCATAGATCGCTATGTTTTTTGAAATTATGAGGTAGAAAACTTATTGTTGACCATATCCTTGGATACCCTAAATGCCCAAAAATTGCGACAAGGCGGGCGTGGTAAGTGCGCCACTGTGGGTGACGACTTGTCCGCTGATTTTGTTTTTGGCCAACACATAAGGAACGCCATCTAACCCCAAAGAATTGAAGAGTTGGGTATTTTGTTTGATGGTGCTGGCAAGTTCGTCAGGGACGTTGGCGCTGGCGGCTAAGCCACCTTTGCCAGAAAGCAGTAAATTTTCATGTTCCGACATGGTCTCCATGGGGTTTTTGGAACTCAGGAGGGCTGCGCTTTGAGCCAGACTTTTGCCCGAATTGAAAGCAATGGGGATCCAGACGAACCTGACTTTGTTGTGCAACGGGATAGAAGCCTGCCACAAATGCCCGCAATGGGGGCACTGCGGCTCAAACAACACATAGACTGTTTGTGTACTCATCAAGGTTCCCACGGTAAAACCTTTTCCGGTGCTTGCCACCAGGTCGTAAGGTGATCTTGCAGTGGCGGCTAACGCAGCGGGGCTATCTTGTGTTGTCGCTGGCTTGGAACACGCTGTTGTCACCAGACCAAGGGATGTGATAAGTGCGAAGGTAAGTAGTTTCATCATAGGGTACCGTTGGTTACAAATAGACTGCTGGTTGTTAGGATATGGTCAATAATAAGTTCCGCATTTGGCTCGTCGGATTTGTAACGACGCAGTGCATCTTTAACTCTGACGGCCAAATGCGGAACTTATTGTTGACCATATCCTTATTTTGAACAATTTTCAGTTCAACGGGTTGCCTGAATCAAAAAATATACCCCTATTCTGATGCCCTGACTCAACGGTGTCATTAAACTTCACGACCATGACGCTTTGTGTATTGGGCATTGAATCTTCTTGTGATGAAACCGGTGTAGCACTGGTGGATATGGCCGAAGATCGTTGGCCTGTTTTGCTATCGCACGCACTGCACAGTCAAATCACCCTTCATCAGGCTTACGGTGGTGTGGTACCCGAGTTGGCCAGCCGCGACCATATTCGCAGGGTATTGCCGCTTTTGGAGCAGGTGTTGGCAGATGCCGATCGTTCTTTGCCGGATGTGGATGTACTGGCTTTTACGCGTGGCCCGGGTCTGGCGGGCGCATTGCTGGTAGGGGCGGGGGTTGCGTGCGCCATGGGCGCTGCCCTAGGGCGGCCTGTGCTGGGCATTCACCATCTGGAAGGGCATTTGCTGTCGCCATTTTTAAACGATGACCCTCCTGAATTTCCGTTTGTAGCCCTGTTGGTGTCGGGTGGTCATACTCAATTGATGCAGGTCGATGGTGTGGGGCGCTACCACATGCTGGGTGAAACCATTGACGATGCTGCCGGTGAAGCCTTTGACAAATCGGCCAAATTGCTGGGGTTGGCTTACCCGGGTGGCCCTGCGCTTTCATCCCTGGCGCAACAAGGGGACTGCACGGCTTTTGCTTTTCCACGCCCTTTGCTTCGCAGCGGAAATCTGGATTTTTCTTTTGCCGGGCTTAAAACCGCCGTGATGGTTCAGGCCAGAAAGTGTGCTGCAGCGCACCATTGTTCGGTGGATACATTGGCACAGCCGGTATTGGCCAATCTTGCAGCGTCAGCGCAGGCCGCCATTGTGGATGTTCTTGTGAAAAAATCACTGGCTGCATTGCATCAAACGCAGATCAACCGTTTGGTGGTGGCAGGAGGGGTGGGTGCCAATCGGTGTTTACGAGATCAACTCAACGCAGCCTGTGAAAGGTTGCAGATCAATATACATTACCCAGCCATGCACTTATGCACAGACAATGGTGCCATGATTGCCATGGCGGCTGCCATGCGAATACAGTCAGGGCGACAAACTGCCAGTACCATTTACGCTTTTGATGTCAAACCACGCTGGTCACTCGATGCCATTGATTCGTGATACGAGTGATACGATTGATACGATTATTTTTTTACCCATTTTGATAAGGAAAAAACATGCTTGGACGCAACGATCCCTGCCCTTGTGGCAGTGGCAAAAAATACAAATACTGCTGCATGCGTCAACAAGAGGTTACAACAACCGTCCATAAAAATCCCCACGATGGTGCTATTGAAACTGTCTTGAATTGGCTGCAATCACGCCACCGCAAAGGCTGGTCCAACGCTCTCGAGCGTCAGCGCGATGAACTGATGACACCAAAGGACTTGGAAACCTTCCAGTCGTTTGACAAAAACACGCAATCCAATATCCAGATCAATGTAGCCGAATGGTTGCTTGCCGAAGGCAGCATCGAGGCGCAGGGCCAGCTTCGCCGCATCAATGAGTACGTGCTGGGTCCCACGGGTCCGCAATTGAACACGGCTCAACGCCACTGGTTGTTGCAATTCGGACAGCGCCCCATGCGCCTCTACACCGTGACCGACGTGATTCAAGGATCGCAAATGACCCTGTGCGACACCCTGGATGCAGACGCTGCCCCCGTTGTTGTGCGCGAGCGAGCAGGCACAAAAACGCTTGTGCCAGGCACAATATTGGCTTGCCGCATCATGCGTGTGGAAGATCATTTTCAACTGTCAGGGGCTGTGGGTGCTTTTTCCATGATGCACAGTCGGTCCCTCATTGATCAGTTGCGTGCTGCATCCAAAGAATCTGGTTCATTGCCCAACTTCGCCCAAATACAGAGCAAACTCATTTTGAAAGCTTGGCTGCGGCAGTTTTTTGACCCACTGCCCATGCCAGTCATGATTGACCAGTATTCTGGTGATCCCATCACATTGATCACAGACCATTACCGTGTGTTGAACTGGTCCGACTTGAGCCATGCCTTGAATAGCTGTCATGACGTTGAAGGTGATCGCGAAGAGGGCTGGTCTCGCATCATGGACTGTTCAGACGGACAAATACGTCCACTTGCCCACATTAACCTAAGCTCATCACCGGATCAGATCGAGATTTTCTACAAAACACAACGCTATGCCCAGCAGGGGCGGGCATGGTTTGATGCATTGGCCGGTGGATCGGTTACTTTTCTGGAACGCCAGGTGGCATCTATCAGCAACCCGAAGGAAAAAAGCCGCAAGCCAACTTCCAGTCGCAAGGCAAATCCAGACAACATCGATCCCCGTGAAGTCACCCAAGCCATCCAGGAAGCCGTCATGCGTCATTATGCAAATTGGGCTGACGAACCCATTCCTGCCCTCAATAACAAAACACCACGCCAAGCCATCCAGACGAAAGCTGGGCTGGAGCGCGTCAAAGGCCTCATTCGCAGTTACGAAGCCGACGACAAAGAGCAGGCCACACACCAGAGTCGTGAGGCCGTCTCTTACGACTTTTTGTGGGAGTCCCTCAATATTGCACGCTAAAAAACCACCAACAGTACCTCTAACGCAAGCTGGGCGTGCGTTAGTAGCTATGTTTTTGATAGTAACTATGTACGACACAATAGACACCACTAGGCAGGGTGAATTGGTTCACTAGTAAATTGTGTTTAGAATCAAAAGCGAACTATGTCGTACTGGATATTCCCCGCCGTACCTAGGGTGAACCTGTTTTTACAATCCTTAGGATATGGCTAAAAATAACTTCCCGATATCAGCC
>CAIXMC010000084.1 GCA_903920405.1 uncultured beta proteobacterium | reverse complement strand
TGTGCAGTTCTGATGTATGTATGAAGCGTTTTATGGATTAAGCAGCGAGCCTTTCCAGATCAATCCTGATCCTCGCTTCTATTTTGCGAGCAAACAACACAGGCGTGCCAAGGCCTACCTCGAATATGGCGTGATGCGAAATGAGGGATTCATCGTCATCACCGGTGAGGTAGGTGCCGGCAAAACCACCGTGGTGCGCGGCCTGCTCAATAAACTCGATGCTGACAAAGTCTTGGCGGCTAACCTGGTGACCACCCAGCTTGATGCCGAAGACACGCTTCGCATGGTGGGTGCTGCCTTTGGTGTGCGGGTCAAAGACATCTCCAAGTCAGATATTTTGATGGCGCTTGAAGCGTTTTTGGTCAACCAAACCAGCCAAGGCAAGCGCTGCCTGCTGATTGTTGATGAAGCTCAAAACCTAACCCCCCGTGCGATTGAAGAACTTCGCATGTTGTCAAATTTTCAGTTTGGTCAACAAGCCTTGCTGCAAACATTTTTGATAGGTCAGCCAGAGTTTCGAGACATCTTGCAAAGTCAGGGTATGCAGCAACTGCGCCAACGTGTCACTGCCACTTGCCACATCGGACCGCTGGACCCAATAGACACCCAAGGTTACATTGAACACCGCTTGAAATGCGCTGGAGCATCTGCGCTGCGCCCAAGTTTTGATTCGGCTGCCTTTGAAGCCATTTTCAAAGCCACCACAGGCATACCACGTCGTATTAATCTGCTCTGCGACCGCCTTATGCTTTTAGGTTACCTGAGTAACAAAGATGGCTTTTGTGCCGACGATGTCAATGAGGTTGTCAATGAAATCAACGCAGAAACCGCATCGCCCGTCATCAAAACCCAGATTGAAAGTCCAGGCTGGACAGATCCATTCATTCCAGACCTGTCTTCTACCCAAGATGCCGAAGTCCAACTTGCCAAATTGAAGTTGCTTCCCGGTATGGCGCGTGCCATCTCTGGCCAAATCGACACCTTGAGCGCCGAACAATACGATGCCCGCCTGCGCCGTCTGGAAGGAAGCTCACTCAGACTGGAGCGTATTAACCTGGAAATCCTGATCATGTTGCAAAAGCTCGTCAAAGCCGCAACTGCAGTGCAGCCGGGACAAGACCAATGACATCGATCATTTTTTGGGAGTTGTGAATGTCTGTAGAACGCATGACCAACGCCATGACGATTGATGTTGAAGACTATTTTCAGGTGTCGGCATTTTCTCCCTACATCAACCGCACCGAGTGGAACAGCAAAGAATGCCGCGTTGAACACAATGTCAATACCATCCTGGAGTTGCTGGATCAGCACAACGCCAAAGCCACCTTCTTCACCTTGGGATGGGTTGCTGAGCGTTATCCCCAACTGGTACGCCAAATTGTCAGTCAAGGCCATGAGTTGGCAAGCCACGGCTATGGACACGAGCGCGCCAGTGACCAAACCCCTGAGTCCTTTTTTACCGACATCAATCTTGCCAAAATTCTTCTTGAAGATTTATCGGGCAGCGAAGTCTGTGGCTACCGTGCCCCCAGTTTTTCAATCGGTTCGGGTAATTTGTGGGCCTACGAGGGTCTGGAGAGTGCCGGCTACCGCTACAGCTCCAGCGTTTATCCCATTGCGCACGACCACTATGGCATGCCCAATTCCCCGCGTTTTGCCTATCGGGTTCGCCCAGGGCTGATCGAAATTCCCATCACCACGGTTCGTTTATTTTGGCGCAACTTTCCCTCTAGCGGTGGAGGATATTTCAGGTTGCTTCCCTATGCACTGTCACATTGGATGCTCAATCGCGTCAACATAAAAGACAATGAACCTGGAATTTTTTATTTCCATCCTTGGGAAATCGACACCGAGCAACCCCGCGTGGAGGGCATTAACAAAAAAACACGGTTTCGCCACTACGTCAATATTTCAAAAATGCAAGCCAGACTGAACCAATTGCTGACCGATTTTGATTGGGATCGCATGGATCAGGTTTTTCTTACCCAAATGAACGACCAAGACATTTGATATTCGCATGACTACCCTTCACCGTCTTTTGCTAAACGACCACGCCAACGCTGCACGCTGGGATGAATTTGTCATAGCCTGTCCGAAGGCCACGTTTTTTCACCGCGTTGGCTGGCAAAAAATCATCACTGAAGTGTTTGGCCACGACACTTATTTTTTATATGCCGAATCTGACGGGCAGATTCAGGGTGTGTTGCCCCTGGGTCATATTCATAGCTGGCTTTTTGGAAATTCGCTCACTGGCCTGCCTTTCACGGTTTATGGGGGCGTGGCCGCCAGTGACCCCTTAGTGGCAGATGCACTAGAACAGGAAGCGCAAAAAATTGCCAAAAATTTGGGGGTGGCACATCTAGAGTTGCGCAACGTCCATGCCCGCCACACCGACTGGCCAACGCAAGACCTGTATGTCACGTTTCGCAAAGAAATTCTGGCCAATGAAGAAGCCAATATGCTGGCCATTCCTCGCAAACAACGCGCCATGGTCAGAAAAGGTATTAAAAACAATCTTCGCAGCGTGGTGGATCCCCATGTTGACCGGTTTTTTGCCCTGTTTGCCGACAACGTCCACCGGCACGGCACACCTGCATTGCCTAAAAAATACTTCCAGGCTTTGATGACGGTGTTTGGCAAAGACTGCGAAGTTTTGACCGTGGAAGCCCCAGACGGTCGCCCTTTGAGCAGCGTATTGAGCTTTTATTTTCGTGACGAAGTATTGCCCTACTACGCGGGTGACGACGAATCTGCCCGCGACCTCGCAGCCAACGACTTCAAATATTGGGAACTGATGCGTCTGGCCTGTGCCAAAGAGCTTAAAGTTTTTGATTATGGGCGCAGTAAAAAAGGCACCGGCCCCTACGCTTTCAAAAAAAACTGGGGCTTTGAACCTACGCCGCTGTACTACGAGTATTGCCTTTACAAGCGCGATGCCATACCGCAAAACAACCCATCCAACGCCAAATTCAAACTGCTCATTGAAACCTGGCAACGCATGCCCATCGGGCTGGCTAATTGGCTGGGGCCTTTCATTGTGCGCAATCTTGCCTGACACGCACCATGGGTCAGCTGCTTTACCTGGTGCATCGTCTGCCCTATCCTCCCAACAAGGGAGACAAGGTTCGTTCCTACCATCTGCTCCAACATCTGGTAAAGCAGCATCGTGTTTTTTTAGGCACTTTTATTGACGATCCGGCTGACGAAAAGCATCTTGATACCGTGCGTCAAATCTGCCCCGACATCCACGTTGAACGTTTGAATCCGCGCACTGCCAAACTTCGCAGCCTGGCCGGTTTATTCACTCACCAGCCTTTGAGTCTGCATTACTATAAAAATGCAAGCCTGCAATCCTGGGTTAATCAAACCCTGGCAGAGAACAACATCGACACGGTGGTCATTTTTTCATCGGTCATGGCGCAATTTGTAGGCGACTCAGAGCGCCCTCCCATGCTGGTCGATTTTGTCGATGTGGATTCTGCCAAGTGGACGCAATACGCCCCCGATCACCGCTGGCCCATGTCATGGTTATACCGTTGTGAAGGCGAAAATCTTTTGGCTTTTGAGCGTGCCGTAGCGCAGCGTTCTGTGCGTTCATTTTTTGTCACTGACAACGAATCTTCACTGTTTCGCAACCTCGCCCCAGAAAGTTCGCACCTTGTAGAGACCATCAGCAACGGTGTGGATGCAGATTTTTTTTCACCCGACCCAAATCGCCCATCGCCCTTTGAGACATTTCCCACATCATCCGCAAAGATACCTGTTGTTTTTACAGGAGCCATGGACTATTGGCCCAACATCGACGCAGTCACCTGGTTTGTGACCGATGTCTTGCCCGCCTTGCATGCGCAGTGGCCTTCTCTTTGCTTTTACATTGTTGGACGCAATCCCCCCCAAGAGGTCATTTCTCTGGCATTTCCAGGCAGGGTGGTGGTCACAGGTACGGTTAAAGACATTCGTCCCTACTTGCAGCATGCAGCGGTTGTGGTCGCCCCTTTGCGCATTGCCCGCGGCATTCAAAACAAAATTCTCGATGCCATGGCCATGGAACGGCCTGTTGTGGCTTCACAGGCGTGCGTACAGGCCATCAACGCACGACCCGAAATCGAATTGCTGGCAGCCACTACAGCCGCCGACTTTGTGAATCAGATCAGCGCCCTGCTGCAATCGCCACAGCGATCTGCCAACGTGGGGCAAGCCAGTCGCCAAAGGGTTTTGTACAGCTACAGTTGGGCAGCCCATTTATCCAAAATTGATCCCTATCTGAACTTTAAGGCCAACCCATGACAACTGCTTCATTGAACCCACAACGCCCATGGCAAGTTCCTGTCTTTTTGTTTGTGCTGCTGCTGGCCTGGACATTGTTCTGGTTTCGCGATACCGCCAGTGCCATGGTGGGCATCTGGTGGCGATCTGACACTTTTACCCACGGTTTCTTGGTCGTGCCTATTGTCTTGTGGCTGGTGTGGCACAAACGCCATATCCTGTCGCACATTCAACCTTCTCCCAATGCCTGGGGGCTGGTTCTACTGGCACTGACGTCGCTGGCCTGGCTGCTGGGTGACCTGGTGGCCATGAACGCCCTCACACAACTGGCCTTGGTTACGATGCTGATTGTGCTGGTGTTCACCCTTTTGGGTACTGCCGTCACCCGCACCTTGGGATTTGCATTGGCCTTTTTGTTTTTTGCCGTTCCCTTTGGCGAATTTGCCATGCCCCAACTGATGCAATGGACGGCCTACTTTACCGTGCAAGCCCTGCGTTTCACCGGCATCCCTGTCTATAACGAAGGCTTGCAGTTTGTGATTCCTTCTGGCAGTTGGTCGGTCATTGAAGCCTGTAGCGGCGTTCGTTACCTGATTGCATCCTTGACCGTCGGCACCTTGTTTGCCTACATCAATTACCAATCCCTGCACCGTCGATTGATATTCGTTGGGGTGTCGATCATTGTGCCGGTCATTGCCAACTGGATGCGTGCTTACCTCATTGTGATGTTGGGACACGTTTTTGGCAACCAACACGCTGTCGGTGTTGACCATCTGATTTACGGCTGGCTATTTTTTGGCGTGGTCATTTTGCTGATGTTCATCATCGGTACACGCTGGGCTGAACCTGAACTTTGTGAGAGAGCCTCTGACATCAACACTTTACAGCCGCACCAGCCTGTTGCGCAGAGCCGCCTTGCATGGGTCGCCGTGGCGGCTGCCCTATTGGTCACGCTACCCATCATGGGACGCTGGGCACTGCTCAACACCACATCGACCGTGCCACCCCAACTGATAGCACCCGCAACCCTATCGCCAGCCTGGTCTGTTGCGGCTGATCAAATTCCCATTTTCAAACCCGCTTTCCAGAACCCTTCGGCGGCCATCAACACCACCTACGTGTCTGGCGATCAGCGTGTTGGCCTGTATGTGGGCTACTACCGCCATCAAAACTACGACCGCAAACTCGTCAGTTCCGATAACGTGCTGGTCCAGTCCAGAGACACCCTGTGGGCACAGGTTGCCAGCACCACAAAAATAATCAATTTTGATAGCACACAACGCAAGCTGTATATGGCTGAACTGAGAAATTTAACCCCATCCGATCAGATGACCTATGAGCGTCTGACGGTCTGGAAAGTCTATTGGATCAACGGCACGCTCACATCCAGCGACATTCTGGCCAAGGTCTATGGTGCTGTCTATCGTCTGATGGGCCAGGGCGATGATGCTGCGGTCGTGATTCTTTACACACCCAAAGGCACAGGGGACGAAGGTCAGGCACGGCTGCAATCTTTTGTGCAAGCCAACGCCACCAGCATTCTGGCGCTGCTGGAAAAAACAAAACAAACCCAATAGCAACCAACCATGTGTGGCATTGCCGGACTTTTTGACACCCAGGGCAAACGCGACTTTTCGCCCGCTCTGATCGAGCGCATCAACAACATCCAGTCGCACCGAGGGCCTGACGAACTCGGTGTTCATCTGGAGCCTGGTGTCGCCTTGGGGCATCGACGTCTGTCGATCATTGACCTCTCCACCGGCCAACAGCCTTTGTTCAATGAAGACAAAAGCATCGTGGTGGTCTTTAATGGCGAGATTTATAACTACCAACCGCTGATGCAGGAACTGAAAGACCTGGGTCATCAGTTTCGTACCCGTAGCGACACCGAAGTCATTGTTCATGCCTGGGAAGCCTGGGGTGAAGATTGTGTGAAGCGCTTTCGGGGCATGTTTGCCTTTGCCCTGTGGGACAGAAACCAGCAAACCTTGTTTTTGGCACGGGACCGCATGGGTGTCAAGCCCATGTTTTACGCCCTGCTAGGAGATGGCAGCTTTATTTTTGGATCTGAACTCAAAGTCATCACAGCTCACCCCGCTTTTGTTCGCACCATTGATCCATTGGCCGTTGAAGAATACTTTGCATTGGGCTATGTGGCAGACCCGCGTTGCATTTACAGCGGTGCCAAAAAGCTCCCGCCTGCCCACACCCTGACTATCCAGCATGGCGCGCCACTGCCAGCGCCCAAGGCCTATTGGGACGTTCAATTCAGTCTGAACAACCCCATCAAACCCGAAGATGCCATCCACGAACTGCGTACCCGACTGGACGAATCCGTTCGCCTGCGCCTGATGGCTGAAGTGCCGCTGGGGGCATTTTTATCAGGCGGAGTTGATTCCAGCGCCGTGGTCGCCACCATGGCCGGCCTGTCCTCCACACCTGTTCGCACCTGTGCCATTGGTTTTGATGACCCCCGATTCAACGAATCAGCCTTTGCCCAAAGTGTGGCCACCCGTTACCACACTGACCACCACCTTGAAATCGTCAAAAGCGATGACTTTGACTTGATCGACACCCTGGCATGGCTTTACGATGAGCCTTACGCCGACAGCTCGGCCATCCCCACGTACCGCGTCTGCCAATTGGCGCGCAAGCATGTGACCGTGGCACTCTCAGGCGATGGGGGCGATGA
This sequence comes from uncultured beta proteobacterium, assembly GCA_903920405.1. GTDB lineage: Bacteria > Pseudomonadota > Gammaproteobacteria > Burkholderiales > Burkholderiaceae_C > Rhodoferax. The sequence continues at coordinate 355 of CAIXMC010000084.1, read as the reverse complement.
AACCTTTGGGGGTTACCGCCGCTACCGCCTGCATACGATGGAAGAGCAAGCCCGCCGTGCCCTGCCTTTGGCCTTGCGCCAACCTTTGTTTGGCATGTTGGGGCGCTTCTACCCCAAAGCAGACTGGGCGCCGCGCATGTTTCGCGCCAAAACCACCTTTCAGGCGCTCGCCTTGACCTCGGTACAGGCTTATCTGCACAGTGTCTCGGTGTTGCGTTTGGATGAGCGAGAACGCCTGTATTCAAGCCAGTTCAAGCGCATATTGGCAGGCTACCGTGCCAGTGAAGTCTTTCAACACCACGCCGCCAACGCCCACACCGATGACCCATTAGCCCTCATCCAATACCTGGACTAC
>CAIXMC010000083.1 GCA_903920405.1 uncultured beta proteobacterium | reverse complement strand
CCCCGAACGCAAATGAATTTGAGTCTCACTTCGCACTCTTAGCCTTACTATCCAAACCATCCCGCATCCCCGAACGCAGGCGGATTTGAGTTGAATATCCTCAAAACCAGCTCTACAGATGATGGCTTTTTGAATCAAATTCATCTGCGTTCGGGGATGCCACTCTACTGGCCGCTGGCAATAGAGTGTCGTCAGATGATTCCACCCTTGATGTGGATCATATTGAAGCTGGTTTTTTGCGGATATTGCGCAGCTCACCCCACTTGCGATCCTTGTCTTTGCTGGATGAATCCAACCGCATCATTGTCAGTTCCAACCCAGCCAATGTCGGTTTGACCGTTGCCACTGGTTCCTATTTTCCGAACGTGAATGCTGACCAAAAAGTGTTGCGTATAGGCCAGCCTTGGGTGGGACGTGACTTTTCACAAGGGATGGTATCCACCTCCAAAACGCTGATGGACGATGTGTCCACTTTCATCCCCGTGGTGCAGCCGCTTGAAACACAAGGCAGTCACATGACCTTGTTGGTGGCGTTGAATCCGGACTATTTTCAGGGCATCATCTTGCAGCAATTGGACATTGATGTTGGCACTGTGGAGGTGCTGCGCCTGGATGCCATCCCTTTGTTGGCAACAGCACCAACCCTGATGGCGGGTGATCATTCAAATGATGAGATAGCCAAATTGCACCTGGATGAACATGAATCTGGTCAATTTGAATACGATGCTGGCCTTGGCCATGGACAGAAAACACTCAGCGCGTTTCAGGTGTCACGGTTATACCCTTTTGTGGTCGTTGTTCACCTGCGGCGGGATGTGGCCTTGCAGCGCTGGATGAATGAGCTGAAAACGATTGCTGTGGTGGTACTTCCAATTTTGATAGCACTGTGTGATCTGGCGGTGGCGTTTTATCGTCGCCAATTGCTCTTGAAGGCGCAACGGGCAGAGTCCGAGCGCTTGCAGCGTGTCAATGCAGCCTGCGTTTTTTCGAACACGCGTGAGGGCATTATCATCACCGATATCAACGGCATCATCATGGATGTCAATGATGCCTTCACCCACATCACCGGCTATCACAGAGACGAAGTGATGGGCAAGAATCCAAGCATGCTCAGTTCCGGATGTCACGACAGGGCGTTTTACGATGCCATCTGGCGAGATCTTAGGATGTGGTCAGTAATAAGTTCCCCATTTGGCCGTCAGAGTTGGGAGGCAATGCTAGGCGCAAATCGCGCGGTGTGGCCACGCCACATAAGCGATTTGTAACGACGCAGTGCGCCCAAATCTGACGAGCCAAATGGGGAACTTATTACTGACCACATCCTTAAAGATAAGGGACATTGGGATGGCGAAATCTGGAATCGTCACAAAAACGGTGAGGTCATTGCTGAAAAACTCACCATCAGTGCCGTGCCAGACTTAAAAGGCCATGTTCAACAATACGTGGCTGTCTTCAGCGACATCACAGACCTCAAAAACTATCAAAATGAACTTGAACACATCGCCCGCTAAGTCAGAATAGAAAAGTTCTTTATCATTGCAAGATAATAATTTGCATTTTGACACAGTTTTGTGTTATACTTAGATTATGAAAACGCCTATTTACAGAACTGCTCGCATTAAGATTAGAAATCCTAAGTTAATTAATGTATTTAAGGCACAGTTGCTTTCGGCAAAGAACTTATACAACATTGGTGTGTTCATTATCAGAAATCTGTTGTCTTGCTTTCTCGATGGAGTTCTAAAAACCGAACTGCATGAGAATCAAAGGCAAGTTATTGAGTTGGTGAATAATTCCATAAACATCATCAATGCTAATAGATCAGCTAAGAAAGCGTTAGACCCAGAATACAAACCAAAGTTATTTGATCTCATAGATTCCAATTCAAAATCGCCTTGGGTTATTCTCGATAGTTCACTTTTGGATCACATACTCCGTAATTATACTTATGAAGACTCTATTCCATTTGCATCTTTGCCTGCTAAAGTATCGGAGCAAATTAGAATTACAATTATTAATAACTTTAAGAACTGGTTGGCGGCATTAAAAATATTTAAGTCTACCCCTGCTAACTTTACAGGCAGACCAAAAATGCCAGGTTATCTTGAAAAAAGTAAACTACACACAATTACTTATCCAGTTGCTTCTTTAGGTGCAAATTTGCCTACGATTGAGAAACGCGATCTTTACATGGATTTTAATCAAAAGACTCCATTGGCTAAAGATGATATTTCTGAATATGATTTAGTAGAAATACTTGAATTATCAAAGAAACTAGCAAGCAAGCTATTATTTGGCGGCAGTAAAGAATTAGTCGAGTTGCGCGTGGTGACTAAAGGTAGTATTGGTTTTGAAACAATTTATATCGAAGGTGTGTTTAAGCTAGAGTTAGATTTGGCACCTAGCGTTTTGTCTGACTTGCTTCCTAAAGCGTTGGAATTAAAGGAAAATAAAAGAAATGCCTATTATTTAGATAACCTGCCAAACACAAACAACATAGCGGGTGCTGATTTAGGATTGAATAATATCATTTCACTAGCTTTTGGAAATGGCGCTGATGGTGTGGTTGTATCCAATTCACGGATTGAGAACAAAATAAATATATTTGATACCAAGATCGACAAGCTAAAAGCTACACTAACAACTGACAGGCAAAAACAATTACAAGCGTTGCAAGAGAAGGCTAAGAAAGATAATTCTAAATTATCAAGGGCTGAATTTATTGAGCTTCGTATTTTGCAAAAAGCAATATACAATAACAAGGAATATCGAGAGTTACTAAATAACAGGTCTGACTGGATTAACAATGTCCTTCACGATGTAAGCAAGGGCGTTGTAGATATTTTAGTAAAAAACAATATTCAGGTTTTAGTTGTCGGACGGAACAAAGGTTGGAAAGAAGATATTGAATTAGGGAAAGTGTTTAACAGGAGATTTTATCAAACAGCACATTTAAAACTGATACAGATGTTAAGGTATAAATGCGAGGAAGCAAATATATTATTGGTTGAGACTGAGGAATCGTACACAAGCAAGAGAAGTTTTGCAAATAACACACCATTATCCATATATGGTAAAGCTGATCCACAGCAAATAGATAATGGTGGTGTTAGAGCAAAGAATGTGTACAAAACCAATATAGAGAGCAGATGGTCAAAAATTCACGCAGATATAAACGGAGCATACAATATTATTCGCAAGGTATTGCCGTCGTTTAAAGTGAATTTAATTCTATCTAGCAAGTTCGTTCTATATTGGGTGTATCGAGGATTAAAAATATTCAAATTGAAGCCAGGACGTGGTAGCTTGGCGAGTACATGAATGATAAATAATTTGTGTATTCTAACTTACGATGCACTGACCCATTTGCCCAACCGTCTGATGCTCTCAGACCGCCTGTGCCAGGCCATGATGCATGCACTGCGCCGTGAACAATGGCTGGGTGTTGTGTTTATTGATTTGGATCGATTTAAATTCATCAACGACACCTACGGCCATGATGCCGGGGACCAAGTATTGATCGCTGTCTCCACCCGCATGAGGCAGGCGTTGCGGGATGGCGATACGTTGGCGCGTAATGGTGGAGATGAGTTTGTGGCGGTTTTGGTGGACTTGGCAGATGCATCCGACGCACTGCCGCTGCTTGATCGTCTGCTGGTGGCTGCCGCCGAACCTATTGAATTTGGTTCGTTTTTCCTACAGGTTTCTGCCAGCATAGGCATCAGCTTTTATGGAGACGAACAAAGCAAAACCACAGAGACGTTAATGCGTGAAGCAGATATGGCGATGTACCAGGCTAAACTGGCCGGCAAGAACCAATACCGTATCTTTGATCCTTGCGACTATTCACATTGATGCGTTCAATTGAGGAATCCAGGTTCAACTCCGCACTTCCCCCTGCCCCAGCACCACATATTTCTGCGAGGTCAAGCCTTCCATGCCTACGGGACCACGCGCATGAAACTTGTCGGTGCTGATGCCAATTTCGGCCCCCAGACCATACTCAAAACCATCGGCAAAGCGGGTGCTGGTATTGACCATCACGCTGCCTGAATCAACCTCTCGCAAAAACTGTTGGGCATGCTGGTGGTCGCGCGTCAAAATGGCATCGGTGTGGTGGCTGGAATAGTGATTGATGTGGGCAATGGCCTCGTTCACGTCGGCCACAATTTTGATGCTGATGATGGGAGCAAGGTATTCCGTGAACCAATCCGCTTCGGTAGCAGGTGTCAGTGGGAAGAATGTTGCTATATTTTGAGTAGCTACCAACGCTTGATGGGCGTGGCTTGGAGGCCTATTTTGTTCATAAGTTTGCAGCAAGGTCAAAGCCTCGGGGTCGCACCGCATTTCAACGCCTTTGTTGGCAAAAACGGTGGCCATGCGAGGTAAAAATTCATGCGCGATACCGCGTGCCACCAGCAGACTTTCGGTGGCATTGCAGGGGCTGTATTTTTGGGTTTTGGCGTTGTCTGTGATGGTGATGGCCTCATTGATGTCGCACGGGTCATCCACATAGGTGTGGCAATTGCCATCGAGATGCTTGATGACCGGCACTTTGGCCTCACGGCTGATGCGTTCAATCAAGCCCTTGCCACCGCGTGGAATGACAACATCCACATACTGCGGCATGGTAATCAAGTGACCAACGGCTTCGCGGTCTGTGGTTTGCACCAGTTGCACCGCATTCATGGGCAGACCGCTCATCTGTAAAGCCTGCTGCACCAGTTGAGTCAATGCCCTATTCGAGTCCAGCGCTTCAGAGCCACCCCGCAAAATACAGGCATTGCCGCTTTTGATGCATAGGCTTGCTGCTTCAATCGTGACATTGGGACGGCTCTCGAAAATCATGGCAAACACGCCGATGGGCACACGCATTTGCCCCACACGAATGCCGCTGGGTTGCTGGCGCAACGCAGTGATTTCACCAATGATGTCAGGCATGGCTGCCAATTGTTCACACCCAAGGGCGCAAGTTTCAATCGCATGGGTGCTGAGTTTTAGCCTGTCCAACAGGGGTGCATCGAGGCCTGTGGCACGTTCCAGGTCTTTGGCATTTTCAAGTTGTAGCACTTTTGCATTGGCGCGAAGCAAAGTCGCCAAGTGTCGAAGTGCTTTGTTTTTAATAGCTGCCGACGCTTTAGCCATAAGGGCTGCAGCCTGTTTTGCCTGTAAACCCAGAGTTTGGGTGTGTTCGTGAATGTGGAGGGTAGTCATGGGCATCCTGGTGATATCGACTGAACGAATCGTGGTCAATCAGGTGGCTGCAGCATGGAATGCAGCGAGTGCATCATGTGTGACCAGCAGCACCTGGTCCTCACCCGCGCTGGTTTCAAGCCACACCACTTCAAGTTTGGGAAAAGCAGCCTCAAAATGTTCGCGTTCATGGCCAATTTCCAACACCAAAATGGCATCTTTTGTCATTTGCAGGGCGGCATCTGACAGGAGTTGACGGATAAAGTCCATGCCATCCTGGCCGCCTGCTCGGTTACCGTCCAGTGCCAACGCAGGCTCTGCCAGGTATTCTGGGGGCAGGGTTTTCATGCTCTGGGCGTTGACATACGGCGGGTTGCATAAAATCAGGTCGTAATGGCTGCCGGTTTTTGGAATACCGTCACATTGGCGCAAGACAACGCGACCATGCAGGCCGTGGCGATCAATGTTGATGCGTGCCACTTCCAATGCGTCTGCGCTGATGTCAGAGGCCTGCACTTTGACATCCGGATACACCATGGCGGCAAGGACCGCCAGGCTACCGCAACCTGTTCCCAAGTCCAGCACCCGATGAACCTCATCACTGAGCCAATAATCCAGGCTGCCTTCCATCAACACCTCGGCAATCAGTGAGCGTGGCACAAGGGTGCGTTCATCCACATAAAACGCCACACCTTGCAGCCAGGCCTCCTGGGTCAGGTAGGCAGTGGGCTTGCGGGTGCTGATGCGTGCTTCAATAAGTGCAGCTACCTGCGCTTGTTCGGCGCGGGTGACAGGCCGATTTGATGATTCATCTTCGGCCAACAACGAGGTATCCAGGGGGAGGCCGATCTTCCACAAAACCAGCCAGGCGGCCTCGTCAAACGCACAGGTCGCGCCGTGACCAAAAACCACGCCAGCAGCCGTCAACTTTGCAGCAGCCCGTGTGACGCATTGCGAAAGGGTGAGGGGGGTGGGTGGCATGATGGGGTCTCAGGTGAGGTTTTTTAGAAGACGCCGGTAGATGTTTTTCAGTGACTCAATGTCTTCGATGGCGATGGATTCATCGACTTTGTGAATGCTGTCACACAGCGGTCCCAATTCAATCACTTGAGGGCATATATTGGCAATAAAACGTGCATCGCTGGTGCCGCCGCTGGTTGTGAGTTCTGTGTGAATGCCCGTTTCAGCATGAATGGCTGCTGCAACAGCATCGACGAGTGTGCCGGGTGGGGTCAGAAAAGGCAGACCACCGAGTGTCCAGATCAGGTCGTAGTCCAGACGGTGATGGTCGAGCACTGCTTGCAGGCGCGCTTGCAAGGACCGAACACTGGAGGCCGTGCCAAAACGGAAATTGAAATCAACCACCACCGTGCCAGGAATAACATTGACAGCACCCGTGCCGGCGTGAATGTTGCTGACCTGCCACGACGTAGGTTCAAAAAAATCGTTGCCCTGATCCCACGACAAAGTGATCAGTTCAGCCAAAGCAGGGGCCAATAAGTGGATGGGGTTTTTGGCCAGTTGGGGGTATGCAATATGACCTTGAATGCCGCGGACGGTGAGCTTGCCGCACAAAGTACCGCGCCGACCATTTTTGATTTGGTCACCTAAACGATGGACGGACGTAGGCTCGCCCACGATGCAATAGTCCATTCGTTCGCCGCGTTGTTGCAAGGCCTCGACCACTTTGATGGTGCCATCGACGGCGGGGCCTTCTTCGTCGCTGGTGAGCAAAAAACCAATGCTCAACGGCGTATCAGGATATTGGGCGATGAATTCTTCAGTGGCCACCACGAACGCTGCGATCGACGTTTTCATGTCAGATGCTCCCCGTCCATACAGATGGCCGTCGCGCTCGGTAGGGGTAAAGGGGTCGCTGTGCCATTGCGCTACAGGGCCTGTGGGCACCACATCGGTATGGCCTGCAAATACTATCAATTGTGAAGCTGCCTGCACAGATGGGACGGGCGTTCCAGGCCTTTTTGCCCATAAATTTTGCACACAGAAATCAGCAGGACCGCTCATGCTCAACTCGACTTGAAAGCCCATGCGAGAAAGTCTTTCACCCACTATTTTTTGGCAACCGCCATCATCAGGGGTTACGGAAGGGCAAGCGATCAACTGACGGGCAAGGTCCAGGGTGGGTGTCATTGAGGCACATCCAGTGTGATTTCGGTGAAAGTGGCGTGGTCGTCGAAGTCGTCATCCACGACGACAGTTTGTTTGGAGCGCATCGTAAAGTCGTTTTGCAAACGCCACATCAGGTTGGTGGGAGAGTCAGCGTTGGCCAGCCCCTCTTTGCGGTCAATAATGCCGGCCACAATCAAGCGGGCAATGTCTTGCTCAAAGGTCTGACTGCCCTCGGCCATGGACTTTTCCATGGCCTCCTGAACGCCTGCAAAGTCGCCGGTGGATATCAAATCAGACACCAGCTTGGTGTTCATCATGATCTCGACGGCAGGCGATCGTGTTTGTGCAATGTTGCGCAACAGACGTTGCGAAATAATGGCTTTAAGCGCTGCTGAAAGATCACCGAGCAAGGTTGGGCGAACCTCGACCGGGTAAAAACTCAACACGCGGTTCAGCGCCTGGTAGCTGTTGTTGGCGTGCATGGTGGCTAGGCACAAATGTCCGGTTTGAGCGTAAGCAATCGCTGAAGACATGGTTTCACGGTCACGAATTTCGCCAATCAAAATCACGTCAGGCGCCTGGCGCAGCGCATTTTTCAAAGCCACCTGGGCTGACAGCGTGTCAGTGCCCACTTCACGCTGATTGATAATGGAACGCTTGTTTTTGAAAAGAAACTCAACAGGGTCCTCAATGGTCAGAATATGCCCCGACATGCTGGCGTTGCGATGGTCGATCATCGAGGCCAGAGTGGTACTTTTGCCAGCACCGGTGGCACCGACCATCAGCACCAAACCTCGTTTTTCCAGCATCACATCGGCCAATATGGGGGGAAGACTCAGTGTGGACATGGCGGGTATTTCGGTGGCAATGTAGCGAATCACGGCAGCAAACGTTCCGCGTTGGCGCATCGCACTGATGCGATAACGCCCAGCCCCCGCCAACGATATACCCATGTTCAGTTCATTGATCTCTTCGAGTTCTTCAATACGTTCAGGTGGCAAAACTTCTTTGAGCAGGTTCAGTGGCGCATCGGGCGGCAAAACCTGACTGTTAATGGGAACGCAAACGCCATTGATGCGAAGCAATGCCGGTGAATGCGCTGACAAATACAAATCGGAGGCACGTTTCTCCGACATCAGACGCAGGATGCGCTCCATGGTGCCCATGCCTGGGTTGTTGGTGATGGTGGCCATTGATGTGTTGGAATGTCCGTTGAAGATCAGGCGTTGGGGGTTCGTTCTGACAGGTTGGCACTGGTTCAGTTGAATGGGATTTTGTTATGCTGTCATAGGTATCATAAAGAGTTCGTCCCAAGAGAGCTGCTTATCAAAAATTCCTAGCAGCCTGTCGGACTTGAAGGTATAACAAATTGATTTTTAAGGATTTTCTCATTTGTGTAAATTTATAATTATTTTTATAAATCAATAACTTACCAATCAAGTCCGACAGGCTGCTAGTGCAACAGCTGGAACTTTTTTTGTAGTGAAATGGGTCCGTATG
>CAIXMC010000082.1 GCA_903920405.1 uncultured beta proteobacterium | reverse complement strand
GATATGGTCAACAATAAGTTCCCCATTTGGCCGTCAGAGTTAAAGATGCAATGCTAGGCGCAAATCGCGCGGTGTGGCCATGCCACATAAGCGATTTGTAACGACGCAGTGCGCCCAAATCTGACGAGCCAAATGCGGAACTTATTATTGACCATATCCTTAGTGCCCGTTGGATGTTGAATATCCAAATGGTTAGGCCAATAGTTAGGCCAAATTACAACTTCAGTGCGATAAAGCAAAACGGATTAACTTCAATAAGAAGCTAACCCATTGATTTAATTGGTCGGAATGAGAGGATTTGAACCTCCGACCCCTTCGTCCCGAACGAAGTGCGCTACCAAGCTGCGCTACATTCCGAATCCATACCTTCCCACTTTTTTAAAACATCACCTAATCAATTTATTTTACTGAAAAAATTGATTTTTGTACAATTAGCCATTCTATAAATTTTTTTATATTGATGTATGTTCAGACTCAAATTTAACATGAAAGAACCTGGTAGCGAGGTCCTCACCCTCATGTGTCGAGGGCAAGATGCCTTCGCTCCCAGGGTACTTTCATTATTTGGAGTGAACTGGATGCCATGAAAGTAGCGCCGTTCGCTCCCCACAAACCCTTGGCGTGATTCCCAAGGGCTATTTTTTTAACTCAATTCGTCATCCTTCATGGCACGCAAACCCAACATCACCCCCACCAGCCCGTCCAAGCCCGGCAACAATTTCAAACCCACCAGTACAGGGGGCTTGATGCCCTGGCTGGCGCTTTCGTTCATTGTGTTGCTGGCTGACCAGTTCACAAAAGTGTTGGTGGTGGGCTATTACAAATTGGGCGACAGCAGCCCTGTGACTGGTTTTTTTAACCTGGTGCGTGCCCATAACAGTGGCGCTGCGTTTTCATTTTTGGCAGATGCTGCTGGCTGGCAGCGCTGGGTGCTGACGGGCATTGGTGTATTGGCCGTTTTGGTGATGGTGTGGCTGCTGAAATCTCATGCTGCGCAAAAGTTGTTTTCTTTTGCCATTGCCTGTATTTTGGGAGGAGCAGCAGGCAATGTGATTGACCGCATACTGTATGGTTATGTGGTTGATTTTCTTGATTTTCACTGGAAAGGCTGGCATTTTCCAGCATTTAACGTGGCCGACAGTGCCATCACACTGGGGGCTGTTTGCCTGATTCTGGATGAGCTTCTGCGGGTTCGGCGTGGGCGCTAACGCTAAGGACAGGCTTCACCATTTTTCCGGCCACCATGTCAAAGCGCAGCAGGCGGCATTCAATGGGGCCATTCCACAAAGGAACGCGGCGGGATTCTTTCAGGCGCATTTTGCTGGACAGCTTCAAATCGGAAGTGAGTATCCAGGCTGTCCAGCCGGGGTAATTTTTTTTCCAGTGTGATGCCAACTGGTTGAAAAATTCGCCGTCATGGTCTGTTTGCGGCAATTCACGCGCACCAAAGCGGCCTTCCTGCGCAGGCGGTGCATCGTCGTCACCCAAAAGATGACGTTCAGTGCGTGCCACCCCTAAAACACCAAGACGCTCGCCATAAGGGGGGTTGAGCAGCATCACACCGCCGTGCGTTGGTACGACGGGGGGCATTCGCTGCAAGGCATCGCCTCCACGAAATTCAATCATCCCAGCCACCCCGGCACGCTCGGCATTGCGCTGTGCAAAGTCCACCATGCGGTGTGCTACATCACTGCCAAAAATAATGGGTTTTTGGCCTGTATCGGGCATCAGCTCTGCGTTGACAGCTTCTTGTTTGATAGCATCCCAGACGTGTTTTTGAGTCGGAATATACTTCTCAAAAGCAAACCGACGGCGACTGCCTGCGGCAATATGGCAGGCCATTTGCGCTGCTTCAATCACAATGGTTCCGCTGCCACAGCAGGGGTCATAGAGCGGCTGCAAATCGTCATCACCATCGAGCCAGCCGCAAGCCGACAGCATGGCAGCAGCCAGGGTTTCCTTGAGGGGGGCATCGCCGGT
>CAIXMC010000081.1 GCA_903920405.1 uncultured beta proteobacterium | reverse complement strand
TTGGGATGCAATGCTAGGCGCAAATCGCGCGGTGTGGCCACGCCACATGAGCGATTTGTAACGACGCAGTGCGCCCAAATCTGACGAGCCAAATGGGGAACTTATTACTGACCACATCCTTAGTCAAGTTCGCGCAGCTTGACAGGTGAACATTGCCACCTCCACATCACTTTGAAACGTACTTGCAGCGTCCATCTTACACATGGGAATCTGTACAGCGAAGGCCATGACGTAAAAAACGGTTGCGGTTCTCAAAACGAGGCAGGTAACGTGCCAGTTCGGTCAGCGCCGTCACATAAACTTCGCGCTTGAATTCAATCACAGTATCAAGTGGGACCCAGTAATCGTTCCAGCGCCAGGCATCAAACTCGGGATGGTTGGTGGCGCGCAAATTCAGATCCCAATCGTGACCGATAAGCTGCAATAGAAACCAGATTTGTTTCTGGCCCTTGTAAAGACCGCGTGTATCGCGGCGAATAAAATGGTCTGGCACCTCGTAGCGCAACCAGTCACGGGTTCGAGCGACAAAGCGAACATGTTCTCGCTGTAGTCCTATTTCTTCGTGCAATTCCCGAAGCATGGCCTGCTCCGGACTTTCGCCACGGTCAATGCCACCCTGCGGAAACTGCCAAGAATGCGTATGAATACGTTTACCCCAAAACACCTGATTTTTCTGGTTGAGCAAGACGATGCCGACGTTTGGCCTAAAGCCATCACGGTCAAGCATAATCAAACCTTAATTTGTCAATTGCCCTGATTATGCACAGCACACGGTTGTGCATCAATACACATCCACTTTATTGATTGATTTCTGCCATGAAAGCTTCCCAATTCCTGATTTCCACCCTGAAAGAAGCCCCTGCCGACGCTGAAGTGGTGAGCCACCAGCTGATGCTGCGTGCGGGCATGATTAAAAAACTGGGGGCTGGCATTTACACCCTCATGCCCCTGGGTTTGCGGGTGGTTCAGAAGGTGATGGTCATTGTGCGCGAAGAAATGAACCGTGCAGGGGCTGTGGAGCTTTGCATGCCCGTCATTCAACCGGCAGAGCTGTGGCAGCAAACAGGCCGGTTTGACAAAATGGGCGCAGAATTGCTTCGCATCAAAGACCGTCACGCGCATGATTTTGTGGTGCAACCCACCAGTGAAGAAGTGATCACCGACATTGCCCGTCAGGAAATTCGCAGTTACAAGCAGTTGCCCAAAAATTTCTACCAAATTCAAACCAAGTTTCGTGACGAGCGTCGCCCGCGTTTTGGCTTGATGCGTGCGCGCGAATTCATCATGAAAGATGCCTACAGCTTTGACCGTGATGCTGCGACTGCCAAAGCCAGCTACCAGTTGATGTCAAAAACGTATCGGCAGATTTTTGACCGGTTTGGCCTGACTTACCGTGCCGTGGAAGCAGACAGCGGTGCTATTGGTGGCGATTTGAGCGAAGAATTTCAGGTCGTGGCCGCCACAGGTGAAGATGCCATTGTGTATTGCCCTGGCAGCACGTACGCCGCCAATATGGAAAAGGCCGAAGCCCTTGCACCCGCTGGCTCACGGCCTCCTGCCACGCAGGAGATGGTTAAAACCGCCACGCCGGACCAAAGCACTTGTGCTGATGTGGCCGAATTTCTGGGGGTGTCTGTGCAGCGTACCGTCAAATCCCTCGTGTTGGCGACCGATACTTTGAACGAACATGGCGCGGTGACCCACACCAAAATCTGGCTGCTGCTGTTGCGCGGTGACCATGAGATGAACGAGGTCAAGGTTAGAAAACTGCCAGGGTTGAGTGCCTTTCGGTTTGCCAGCACGGCGGAAATTTCAGAAACCTTTGGAAGCCCGCCCGGCTACTTGGGCCCTTTGCTTGAACGGCGTGTTCACACCCTTGCTGATCGTGAAGTCATGGTGATGAGCGACTGGATTTGTGGTGCCAATGAAGAAGGCTATCACCTGACCGGCGTGAATTGGCATCGCGACCTGCAAGAACCTGAACAGGTGGCTGACCTGCGCAATGTGGTGGCAGGGGATGCCTCGCCAGACGGAAAGGGTGTTTTGGCCATTGAACGTGGCATTGAAGTGGGGCATGTTTTCTATTTGGGCACAAAATACAGCCAGGCCATGAATGCTACATTTCTTGATCAAAATGGCAAACCCCAGTGGATGGAAATGGGGTGTTACGGCATTGGCATCACCCGTTTGCCTGCTGCTGCCATTGAACAAAATCATGACGATCGTGGCATCATCTGGCCGGATTCCCTGGCACCTTTTACAGTGGTGCTGTGCCCCATCAATGCCGATCGATCGCCCGCCGTGAAAGAATCATCTGGGCAACTCTACGCCCAATTGATGTTTGCCCATGTGAATGTGATTCTGGATGACAGGTGTGAGCGCCCTGGCGTCATGTTTGCCGATTGGGAGTTGATTGGCATTCCACACCGCATCACCTTGGGAGAGCGCACCCTGAAAGCAGGCGAGGTGGAATATCAACACCGGCGTGATACAGCGCCTAGCCTGGTGTCGTTCTGCAATGTAGTGCCATTTTTGTTATCCAAACTGAAATGCCTATGAGGCCGTCATGCTGACAAGACGCGCCGTTTTATATGGTGTTTTTGGCCTCAAACCCTTATGCAGCTTGCCTGGGATGCTATTATTTTCAGAGCAATTGTGGGCGGGAGCGCAGTATGAAGAACCCTTGATGGATGCGGTTCGCACCGCTTTGAGTTCAGCCATTGCCAACGAAGCACCTCCTGTTCCTGAGTTTGCCGACACCGAATCGCGATTGGATTACTTGCGCTGGCTGGGTGTTCAATGCGAGCGATTGAAGGTTAAAAAATCTGACTTCAACACGCGCAAGGAATTTTTGCAAACCGTCTGGTACGAAGCCAAACGCTCCGGATTGGATGTGTCTTTGGTGTTGGGTCTGATTCAGGTAGAAAGTAACTTTCGCAAATACGCAGTCAGCAGTGCTGGAGCGCGTGGCTATATGCAGGTCATGCCGTTTTGGACACGTTTGATCGGTGATGGCGATGCAGGCCGGCTGTTTCACATGCAAACCAATTTGCGCTTTGGCTGTGTGATTTTGCGCCATTACCTTGAACGCGAACGGGGCAACTTGTTTATGGCGCTGGGGCGCTACAACGGCTCACGTGGTCTGGCGGCCTATCCTGATACGGTGTTGTCCGCACAAAAAAGATGGCAGATGTCATAAATTTTAGAGTTTCCCTGTTTTGTAATTCCCACGTCAAATCTGCGCTTCCATGCAATAAAATTTCGAGGTAATCGGCATTCACCGGATACTTGGGATGTGGTCAGAAATAAGTTCCGCATTTGGCCGTCAGGTTTGCGACGCAGTGCGTCTAAATCTGACGATCCAAATGCACAATTTGTTGCTGACTGCATCCTTACCCACTCAAAATACCATAGGAAGCAACGTATGTCTGAATCAGCGACAACCCCGTTAAAACCCCGACCCCAGTTTTATAACATTGACTCTGCCAGCCTGATCAGTTACCGCTGGCCCTTGGCATCTCTGGCCTCGGGCATGCACCGGGTGAGCGGTGCCATCATGTTTTTTCTGATGCCTTTTGTCATCTGGATGTTTGATACCTCCATCACCTCGGAAATTTCGTTTGACAAATTCAAATCCCTCTTCAATGCAGGCCTGTGGGGTGTGCCGGGCTGGATGTTCAAGTTGGTGGTTCTTGGCTTGATTTGGGCAGGTTTGCATCACTTCATTGCGGGTATTCGCCATTTGTGGATGGACACCCATCACCATCAAATCACCAAGGATTTCGGTCGGCAAACTGCTGCTGTTGTTCTGGTACTCACGCTGGGTTTGACGCTTATTTTGGGCGCCAAGCTGTTCGGTCTTTACTAAGTTTTATAGGAGTGATTTATGTCTGTTCATTTTGGTTGTCATCGTACCGTTGTTGGTGCACACTACGGGATGCGCGATTGGTTGTCGCAGCGTGTTACTTCAGTGGTGATGATTGTGTTCACGGTCTTGGTGCTGTCACAAATTATCTTCAGCAAAGGCACCATTGGCTATGAACTCTGGGCGGGTATTTTTGCGCATCAATGGATGAAAACCATCACTTTTGTGGTCATTTTGTCCATGCTCTACCACGTTTGGGTGGGGATGCGCAATGTCTTTATGGATTATGTCCAGCCCTACGCTGTGCGGTTTGTCATGCACGTCTTTGCGATAGTGTGGCTGATTGGCTGCTCGGGCTGGGCTATTCAGGTTCTATGGCGCGTGTAAATTTCTCTACATTCCAGGACATTCGCACACCCGGTCATTGAACCGCGGTGAGGCATTCAGGCATTCAGGCATTTAGGCATTCAATAACCCAGACTTTATTCACATCATGACTGTAACTTCAAAAATTTCCAAACGTAAATTCGACGTGGTGATCGTTGGTGCCGGAGGTGCCGGCATGAGCGCATCGCTGCTACTGGCCAACGCCGGATTGAACGTGGCTGTACTCTCCAAGGTCTTTCCCACCCGCTCACACACGGTGGCTGCACAAGGCGGCATTGCTGCATCCTTGTCCAACATGAACGAAGACAACTGGGATTTTCACTTTTATGACACCGTCAAAGGCGGCGACTGGCTGGGCGACCAGGACAGTATTGAATTCATGTGCCGTGAAGCCCCCAAGGTGGTTTATGAGCTGGAGCATTACGGCATGCCGTTCGACCGCAACCCCGACGGCACTATTTACCAGCGTCCTTTTGGTGGCCACACCAGCAACCATGGTGAAAAAGCCGTGCAACGCGCCTGCGCTGCCGCTGACCGCACAGGCCACGCCATGCTTCACACTTTGTACCAACAAAACGTCAGATCAAAAACCAATTTCTTTGTGGAGTGGATGGCGCTCGACCTGGTTCGTGATGCCGAAGGTGACGTGATTGGCGTGACTGCGCTAGAGATGGAAACCGGCGATATTCACATTTTGGAAGCCAAAGCCGTACTGATGGCATCAGGTGGCGCAGGACGCATTTTTGCTGCATCGACCAATGCCTATATCAATACGGGTGACGGTTTGGGCATGGCCGCGCGCGCAGGCATTCCATTGCAAGACATGGAATTTTGGCAATTTCACCCCACGGGGGTTTATGGTGCCGGGATTTTGCTGACCGAGGGTTGCCGTGGCGAGGGTGCTATTTTGCGCAACGGTAACGGTGAACGTTTTATGGAGCGCTACGCCCCCGCTTACAAAGACCTGGC
>CAIXMC010000080.1 GCA_903920405.1 uncultured beta proteobacterium | reverse complement strand
GTAGAAGCGCATGACTTGCGTGTCGTACTGCTTCTGTTTTTGAGTTTTTTTTGCATGAAACGAATAGTAACAAACGCCGGCAGATGACTTCATCTGAATCAGCTTGCGACTCCATCTCTGTCCCGCCTTAAGTGGGAAGCCCCCCGGAAATCACGTTTGCAAGTGCTGATGCCGGGCAACGCTGACAACTATTACGATGTCTTCGATTTGTGTCCGTCTGAGGCGATGCGCCAAAAACTCAACCGCGCCGACGTGCTGATTGAAAACTGGCACACCCTGATGCCACTGAAAGCCCAAGACCGTTCGGTGGTCAAAAAGGGCAAGGAGGGCGACGAAGCTTTTACCAGACGTGTGCTGGGCAAGTTGGCCAGCCATAAAAACCTGGTGGTCATCAACGACGAAGCTCACCATGCCTACCGTACACCCGCTGACATCAAGGTCAGCAAGGCCGAGGCCGAAGCCTTTGGCATTGATCTGGATGAAGCCACCCGTTGGGTGGATGGACTTGACCGCATCCACAAAACCCGGCGTATTGCCCACTGCTTTGACCTGTCGGCCACGCCTTTTGCACCAACTGGGCGAACCAACACCGAAGCTGGCCTGTTTACCTGGGTGGTATCCGACTTTGGCTTAAACGATGCCATTGAGGCCGGGCTGGTCAAGACACCGCGCGTGGTTGTCCGTGACGATGCCCTGCCCAACGCGCAAACCCTGCGGCCCAAGCTGTATCACCTGTACCGTGAGCCAGAGGTGGCCGAAGACCTGAACCGCAAGGCCGAAGCGCATGAAGCCTTGCCCGAATTGGTGCAACAGGCTTACACCCTGCTCGGTGCAGACTGGCGCGCCATTGCCGCAGATTGGGTAGCTCAGGGACACTTGTCACCACCGGTGATGCTCTCGGTCTGTAACCGCACCGAGACCGCTGCCCGTATCGAGCACTACTTTGCCAAAGGTTACGCCCAATGGCCAGAACTGCACAACGCCGCACGCACTTTTCGCGTCGATTCCAAGGTTCTGGAAAAGGCCGAGATGGGTGAAACGGCCACCGCCGACAAAGACTATGAGCTCCGTCTGAAAGAAATCATGGAGGCTGCCCGTATCCCTGAAAGCCGCAAAAATGCGCTGCGTGCCATGAAGAAGGAAGAATTGCTGCGTGAACTGGTTGATACGGTCGGCAAACGTGACCAAGCCGGGCAAGACCTGCAAAACGTGGTGTCGGTCGCCATGCTGTCCGAGGGCTGGGATGCCAAGAACGTCACCCACATCATGGGCCTGCGTGCCTTTACCAGCCAGCTTTTGTGTGAGCAAGTCATTGGCAGGGGATTGCGCCGCGTTGCTTATGACAAGGATGACAAGGGGTTGTACTTGCCAGAATTTGTCAATGTGTTTGGCGTGCCGCTGTCAGTTGCATTGCAGCCAGGCAGTGAGGGGCCTCCGCCACCTCCGCCAAAACCCAGCACGCAGATCGAATCTTTGATCGAGCGCAACGTGTTCGAGATCAAGTGGCCCAACATCTTGCGCATTGACCAGGTGGTGCGCCCACAACTGGTGGTCGAGTGGAGTCGGGTGGATGTTCTGACGATTGACCCATCTACAGTGGCACTGCACGCCGACATTGCGCCTGCCTTGGGTGGTGCTGCCGACTGGCGTCAGGTGGTGTCCATCGATCTGGAAAAATTGCCTGAAGAATTTCGACTGCAAAAGCTGGTGTTCCAGTCTGCACAACGCGCCTTTGATGTACTCCAAAAACAGTTCAAGGGTCAGCGTGAATATCTGCTGTTCCAACTGGTTCGGTTGGTCGAAGAGTTTCTGACATCCAACAAAATCAACATTCCGTCGTTGTTCCATCAGGAGCCACTGCGCAAGCGGATTTTGTTCTCGCTGCACATTGACCTGATCACACAGCACCTGATGAAGCATGTGGTTGAACAAAACACGCTCAAGTTGGAGCCTGTGTTCGATGGTGAACGCCCCATTGGCAGCACCCGTGACATGCGAACCTGGTACACCACACGCATCACCGAGCCAACCCAGCGCTGCCAAATCAGCCACATCGTGGTCGATAGCGGCTGGGAGAAATACGCCGCGAACGTGGTTGAAGCCCACGCGAAGGTTGCCGCCTGGGTCAAGAACGACCACCTGGGTTTTGGCATCCTGTACCTCTGGAAAGGCTCCAAGCGCAAATACATCCCCGACTTTCTGGTTCGCTACACCTCTGGCAAAACGCTGGTGCTTGAGATAAAAGGCGAAGATTCACCACAAGACCAAGCCAAGCGCGCAGCGCTGGACCAGTGGGTGCAAGCCGTTAGGATGTGGTCCGTAATAATTTCCCCAATTTGCCGTCAGAGTTGGGTTGCAATGCGAGGCGCAAATCGCGCGGTGTGGCCATTCCACATAAGCGATTTGTAACGACGCAGTGCGCCCAAATCTAACGAGCCAAATGGGGAACTTATTACTGACCACATCCTTAACGCACACGGTGGCTTTGGAACTTGGGCGTGGGACGTGGTCGTTGGAAGTGCTGCAGGGATGCAGGATGTGGTGGAGCGGCATGGAGACTACAAGGATTAGGATATGGTCAATAAGTCAAAGCATATAAGTTCTTTATCATTAGATAATACTTGAAGCCAGTAAGAAGTTGTATAAAAACAACATGTTGGAATAATTACATAATATGTTTAAAATAACAACTAATGATAAATAACTTATATATTTTGACTTAATAAGGGTTCTATGTGACTTAGGCAGTGGTTGGCATGAATATCTGTGTTGTTAATATATTGAACAGTTTTGGGATGTTCCAAATTTGGATATCGCACCCAAGCAAAGCCACATCACTTTGAAACGCACCCCCTATCCTTAGTTAATTTGCAATCTTTTTGATAGCTATCAACGCATGATGGGCGTGCGTTAGAGGCACAAAAGGCTATGCAAAATGGTCACTTGCCAAGTAGCCGCGCCAGGTAGTGTCCGGTGTGACTGTCTGTCAGGGCGGCGAGTGTTTCAGGCGTGCCTACGCCTACCACCGTGCCGCCACCACTGCCACCCTCTAGGCCCATGTCAATCAGCCAGTCGGCAGTTTTAATGACATCCAGATTGTGCTCAATGACCACAATGGTGTTGCCGGCATCGCGCAACTGGTGCAGCACTTTAAGCAACAAGGCAATGTCGGCAAAATGCAATCCTGTGGTGGGTTCGTCCAGAATGTAGAGGGTGCGACCGGTGTCGCGTTTGGAGAGTTCCAGTGCCAGTTTGACGCGCTG
>CAIXMC010000079.1 GCA_903920405.1 uncultured beta proteobacterium | reverse complement strand
GTCCGTATGACTTTTGTGCTGTGCCTGTGGCATTGGCCGATCCGGCTGAACCCGCCATGCCCAATGAGCGTTGTATTTGATCTTGATGCAGGGCTTCGAGTTGTTTAGAGTCAAGTGCTGTACTTTTCTTGGCTGTAGCAGCCTGGCGTGCTTGTTCTGCCTGTTTCTGCTTTTCGAGTTTTTCTTGCTTGGCATTTGCCAACTTGTTTTGTTGTTGCCATTTCTTGTCGTGCATGGCTTCAATCGCCCTTTGCTTTTGCCGGTGCAATTTTTCCTGTTCCTGGACAATATCAACGTCAGATGGTTCTGGGGATGGCGGGGTTTCTTCAAGTGGGGCTAAATCTGGTACAAGCGGCTCTGGGGCTGGCGGTGCTGCTTCTTGTGGCACGGCAGACCACAGTTCGGCCTCGACGCTGATCACTTGCGCATCGCGCTGCCAATGTACCCCCCACGTCAATGCCACCAGCAACAGGCCATGCGCAAGAATCGCCAATATCAACGCACGCAATATACCCGAGGTGGCAGGTGGCGCAAATTCAAGCCGTTCAGCGCTTTGGTGCATGGTGTGAACTAAGGATATGGAACAATAAGTTGTGCATTTGGCTCGTCAGATTTGGGTGCACTGCGTCGTTACAAATCGCTTATGTGGCATGGCCACACCGCGCGATTTGCGCCTAGCATTGCCTCCCAACTCTGACGGCCAAATGGGGAACTTATTATTGACCATATCCTTAGCGTACGATTTTTTCCGTTTGCTGAGACGAACCCAGCAGGGCCATGGCGCCGTCCAGACCCCGGCTGGCGGCATCGACAAGTGCCGACAGGGCAGCAACCCGCGCCGCACCGAGCACGGCGGTTTCGGCCTTGCAAGCCAGTTCTATGTCTTTCAATTCCGCAGACAGCCGCTCCAGACCGAGCGTGGCGGCGGTGCCCTTATTGCTATGCGCGAGCATGCCAGCCTGGTTGAAATCGCCCGCATCCACCAGTGCTGCAAGGCGACTGGCCAGGGTCGCCATGGATTTTTGATACTCCAGGGCGGCACGCAGGTACAGCGACTTCATGCCGGCCATGCGCTCCAGGGCGGGCCCGAGGTCAATGGCATCAGACTTGAAGTTCACCGTGCCAGCCTGGGTGTCGCCCGCTGCACGGGTGGCCACTTCACCTGCCACGGTCGTCCAGCCGGTTAGGCGAATCAGCGTGGACACCAACTGTGGCAAGTCAAACGGCTTGCCGACGTGCTCGTTCATGCCGGCCTGCAGACAGGCAGCGCGATCCGAGACCATGGCGTTGGCGGTCAGGCCGATGATGGGCAAATCGACAAAGTTCAGCGTATTGCGAATGGCCCAGGTGGCCGCGTAGCCGTCCATCACTGGCATTTGCACATCCATCAGCACCGCGTCAAATTGCGGAACGGCGGCAGCCACCGCATCCACACCCAACTGACCATTGGCTGCCATCGACACCAGAGCGCCCTGTGCACTCAGCAATTCTTCAGCCACTTGCTGGTTGATCAGGTTGTCCTCCACCACCAGAATGCGCATTCCGGTCAGGCTGCGTTTGCAGGAGACATTGCGTGCCATCTGGCGCACACGCGGCACCGACGACTTGGCATCGACGATGGAATCGAGCAGCATCGAAGCGGTAACCGGCTTGACCAGGAAGCCATCGAACAGATCCTGTTCTTCTGCGGTGCGGGTGCCCAGTATGTCACGCCCGGCGGAAGTCACCATGATGATGACTGGTTTGGGTCCCGGATGTTCGGCACTGATGGCGCGCAAGTGCTTGGCCGTTTCCCAGCCGTCAATGCCCGGCATCAGGCAGTCCAGATAGATCACCTCAAACGGCGCTGATCCAAAGCCGCTGGCCTGGCGCATCAGCGCCAGTGCCTGCTCCCCACTGCTGGCCACTTCGCAAGTTGAGGTCCACTGGCTGGTCATGCGTTGCATCAGTTCGCGCGCCACCGGGTTGTCATCGACGATCAGCGCCTTAAAGCGTTGCGGGGGTTGGCGCGCCACTTCCTGAAGTTCGGTGGGAATGGTCTTTGCAACCGGCAAGCGCAAGGTGAAGAAGAAGCGTGTGCCCTGGCCTAGCGCGCTACGCAGTTCGAGCGAACCCCCCATGGCCTGCACCAGACGCTGACTGATGACCAGTCCCAGGCCGGTGCCGCCGTATTTGCGGGTGGTAGATCCTTCGGCCTGGGCAAAACCGGTGAAGATGCGCCCCTGCTGTTCGGGAGCAATGCCGATGCCAGAATCTGTCACCGAAAACTCCAAGTCAACGCTATCGGGTGTGGCATCCGGGTCATTCACTCGATGGATGGCGATGACGATCTGCCCCTGCGCCGTAAATTTGACGGCATTGCCCCCCAGATTGATCAGAATTTGCTGCAGCCGCATGGAGTCACCCAGCACCACCTCAGGCAAATCGAGATCGATGTTGAACAGGATTTCGATGGGTTTTTTGCCAGCGTTGGCCGACAGCACCACCGCGAGGTCTCGCAGCATTCGGTCGATTCGGAACAGGTGGAGGTCGAGTTCGAGCTTGCCGGCATCAATTTTGGAGAAGTCAAGAATGTCATTAATCAGGCCCAGCAGGGACTTCGCAGCCACCTCAGACTTGTGGATGTAGTCGTACTGGCGCTCAGACAATTCGGTGGCCTGCACCAGATTGAGCATGCCCAGAATGGCGTTCATGGGCGTGCGGATTTCGTGGCTCATGTTCGCCAAAAACTGGCTCTTGGCCACACTGTGGGTCTCGGCGGCCAAAGTGGCAGTGCGCAATTGTTCTTCGATCAGCTTACGCTCGGTGATCAGCGTGCCGGTACCCCGATAGCCAGCAAACTGTCCTTGCTCATCGAAGTGCGGCGTGCCCGATACCGAGATCCATCGCGCCGCGCCGTCGTCTCCACGAATCTGGTACTCATAGCCCTTGAACGGCTGGTGTGCGAGCAACAAGGCGAGGTGCGCTGCGATCGCCTCGGGCGTAGCATCGACCTCGATAATTTCCTTGTAGCTCTTTCCCAGCAACTTGCCCGAAGCGAGGCCACAGACTGCTTCAAAATTCTCCGAGAAATAGCAGAAGTGGTGCTGAGCATCGGTCTCCCAGAATCCATCGGAACCACTGCGGGAGAAATCGTGCCAGCGCGCCTCATCGTAGCGCAGCTTTTTCGTCATGTTGCCAGCCAGGGTCTCAGCGCGGCTGCGGGCGGTGACTTGCTGGAACAGGGTCATCGCCAGCAGGGCGCTGAGTAGGGCGCCGGCCGCGAAAACGATGTAGGGCGAGGTCTGATCGATGGTGGATTCAAACTCAGCCGTGCTGTTGGCGTGCAAGGTCAGTTCGCGCCCTGGCAGCAAGAGCGACCGTTTGATCGAAATACGGTGACCTACACTGGGTGAACTGCCCTTTTTGAGTTGCAACAGGTGGGGGTTGCCGGAGTCGTACATCAATTTGCCGCCAGAGCTGGCAGGGGCAGCATCGAAGAGTTCGATGTCCAGGCGTTTGGATGCTACATCGGGGATGGCATCTAGCAGTTCGGAAATGACGATCGGCGCATAGAGCAGGCCAATCAATGCGGCACGTCGTTCGGCCACATTACGGGGACGGCTTTCCTTGGCATACACAGGCACGTAGAGCAGTACGCCTGGGGTCTTGCGACTGTCCTGCACCAACGTGATGGCTGCCGTGACGGTGGGCTCGCCACTGTCCATAGCCTGCTCGGCGGCGGCGCGTCGCAGCGGCTCGGATCCAATATCGAGGCCCTGCGCCCCATGGTTGGTGGCCGCAGGCACGATGAACCGGATCACATACAGGTCTGGGTGGTCCTTTTCAGCCAACTCGCGGCTACCAAACTCGGGGGCCTGATCGGCCCGATCAGCGGCAATAAAGGCGTTCAGGTCGGCACGCAACACGCGTTGTATGAAGCCAAAGCCACGCACTCCGGGAAACTCAGTGGGCAAGTCGCGTGCCAAGACATAGGCGGTAAATTCCGCACGCTGGAGCCGATGGTTGGCGGCATACAAACCTTTGGCGCCATTCAGTCCTTGCAGCGGCCGGTTAAAACGCTGCGCAATCTCCGTCGCCACACGCGCGCTGCTGCGCTGGAATTCTCCTTGGACATCGGCATCAATCGTACGTTGACGCCAGATGGCGCCAGCGATGGACAGGCCCAGCCCAAGCATCAGCACCATCACGGGCAAGGTGATGCTTCTGCGCCTTATTCTTTTAATCCAGTCGGTCATGTGGTGTTCCTATACAGTTCCTGGCAATCGCCTCTTTCCCGACGGGTGTGGGTGCATCGCGCTACGCGGTAACCACTCGGTTGCGACCTAATGCTTTTGCCGCGTAGAGCGCTTTGTCAGCCTGGGCAATCAGTTGATCCGGGTTGGCGATGCCGTCTTGCCAATTGGCCACGCCAATGCTGGCCGTGACCCGAAGCGCTTTGCCTTCCACCTTGATCGTGTGATCGGCGATGCAGCTGCGCAGTCGCTCGGCCGCCATTGCCGCGTCGCCCTGCTCCAGGTTGGGGCAGATCAACAGGAACTCTTCACCGCCCCAGCGGCACACAATATCTTCGCGTCGCGCGGCACTGCGCAAGCATTGGCTGAAACTTTGCAGCACCAGATCGCCGGTGGCGTGCCCATAGCGGTCATTGATGGCCTTAAAGTTGTCAATGTCCAAACTGATCACGCACAATGGCCGTTCGTGGCGCAAGGTGGCGGCCCAGGCCTGCGTCAGCGCCGCGTTCCCGGCGCGGCGGTTGTAAAGCTCCGTCAGCGGGTCGATCAATGCGGCGTGCTGCAGCCGCCGATTGGTCAGGGCAAGCTCCTGTGCGGCGCGGGTCAGGCACTCATGGTCGCGTTCCCAGGCATCGCGCAATCGCACAAAGCGCCAGGCCGACTTGAGCCGCGCACTCAGGATGCGCATGTTGACCGGCTTGGTCAGGTAGTCATCCACGCCATTGTCAAAGGCCCGGATCAGTTCGCTATCGGAGTCCTTGCTGGTGAGCATCAGTACATAAATGTTGTGGCTCCATTCGCTGGCGCGCAGCGTCTTGCACAGCTCCAGCCCGCTCATCACCGGCATCATCCAGTCGGTCAGGATGACGTGCGGATTGAAATCTGCGGCGATGGTCATGGCCTCACGGCCGTTGCTGGCAGTCTGCACGGTGTAGTGGCATTCGTCTTGCAGCCAGGTCTGAAGCATGTGGCAAATGATGTCATCGTCTTCGACAATCAGCACCCGCAGCCAAGCCGAGTTGACATCATGATCTGGGCGTACCCGGGCCTGCGCCAGTTGTGCAAACGGTGCAATGGCAATCGACTGTACCTTGAGCTGCTGGGCCATGGTTTGCCAGCGCTGGGTAATGTTGTCGACGCAGTCGTTAAAGGTTTCTGCCGTCAATCCCAGCTTGCCCACCAGCAAGATCAGCTCGGAGAGTTCATGTGACGTATCAAGGCACTTGTCCAGCAGGAAGTTGCTCAGGCGCCAGACCAGGTGCATCAGTTGCAGCAGGATCCAGCCGCGTGAGCTGTGCGTTGCCGTGCTTGCTGAGGGGTCTTCGATGAACTCTATCGGATCAATCAGCGTTGCCGGAATGCCCCACTGGGCTTGCAACTGGGCCGACATTTTCAGGTGATCGGTCAGCAGCACCGAGCGTTCGTGGGCCAGTAGCGCAGGTGCGGCACCGCCCTGCGCCAGGATGGCTGCATATTCCACCGGATAGGCGGTTGCCAGTGCCAGGCAGCCCACACGCGCCAGCAGACCGCAGGTGAACAGTTCATCGGCAGAGCCGAGTTTCAATAGGGTACCAAGCTGCTTTATCGCCACGGCCATCAACAGGCTCTGGCTCCAGAAGCCAGAATAGTCAAAACCGATGCAGTTGCCCTGCCCGTACTGGTCAATCAGCGAGAAGCTCAAGGCCAAAGTGCGCGTTGACTGCAAGCCAATGCGGTTGATCGCGTCTTGTACACAGACGCAAGGGCGTAAGCCCGTGGCTGCGGCGTTGGCATGCTCCAGCAAACGCCCCATCAGCGCCGGATCGCTTTGCACCAGCCGGGCAATCTCCTGCACGGTCACTTCCTCCCTCTGGCAGGCTTGCATGATGGCCAGAGCAACCCCTTTTGGGCTGGGTAGCGGTTGTTGGCTCTTTTGGGTCATGGTTCAATAATGGATGTCGTAACTTCTCACTCAATCCAGACCTTCCCGAATTTTGTTAAAATCATCACTTAACCAATTGATTTTGTTGGTTATTATTGGACATTTAGCCATTCGACAAACATTGGCATTTCGTTTTAAACGTTGATTTATATGTGCTTTTTTCTGTACTACAATTTTTCACTAAATTCTGTCCAAAATTCAGCCGCATTTCATGGTCATTCCGGGAAGGTCTGAAGTTCCGCATTTGTCTCGTCGGATTTGGGTGCACTGCGTCGTTACAAATCGCTTATGTGGTTAGGCCACACTGCGCGATTTGCGCCTGGCATTGCATCTTTAACTCTGACAGCCAAATGCACAATTTATTGTTGACCATATCCTAACCGTTTAGACCCGGGTGCGATTCAAACTGATGTGGAGCAGCCAACATGGATACATACCAGGAGAAGAGTTAGGTGAATTTATTTGTCAATTTTTACTATTAAAAAGATAGCTAACTACGCAAGCAGGACGGGCGCTAGAGGCCAATTTTCTGGTAAATTATTCCAACCCTCGCACCACCTCCATCGCCTGTTCAATGCGCTCCACAGCGTGAATGGTCAGCCCCTCAAAATCTTTGGATTTAAGGTTTTTGGGCACATTGGCTTTGGGCACCAGGGCGATGCTGAACCCCAGCTTGGCAGCTTCCTTTAGGCGTTCTTGCCCACGAGGCGCGGGGCGCACTTCGCCGGCCAAACCGACTTCGCCAAAAGCAAAAAAACCCCGTGGCAGGGGGCGACCTCTGAGCGATGACGTGATGGCCAGCAGCACCGCCAAATCGGCCGCGGGTTCGGAAATACGAACGCCCCCCACGGCATTGACAAACACATCCTGATCCATGCACGCCACGCCGGCATGACGGTGCAGCACAGCCAGCAGCATGGCCAGTCTGTCTTTATCCAGGCCCACACTTAAACGTCGTGGACTGGGGCCGCCGCTGTCAACCAGGGCCTGAATTTCAACCAGCATGGGACGTGTGCCCTCCAAAGTAACCATCACGCAACTGCCAGGAACAGGTACAGCATGTTGGCTCAAAAAAATGGCGCTGGGGTTGCTGACACCCTTCAAACCACGCTCGGTCATGGCAAAAACACCAATCTCGTTGACAGCGCCAAAGCGGTTTTTGATGGCGCGAACCAGACGAAAGCTCGAATGGGTATCGCCTTCAAAATACAAAACGGTATCTACCATGTGCTCAAGCACACGCGGACCCGCCAGTGCGCCTTCTTTGGTGACATGGCCTACGAGCACTATGCACACACCGCTGGCCTTGGCTGCACGAGTCAGGTGCGCTGCGCACTCACGCACTTGCGACACAGAACCGGGGGCAGAGGTTAACTGATCAGAATAAACCGTCTGAATGGAGTCAATGACAGCTATATCAGGGCGAACAGTGACCAGTGTGGCGAGGATTTTTTCCAGACCAATTTCAGCCAACACACGTACCTGAGAACCGTCCAACCCCAGGCGGCGTGCGCGCAAAGCTACTTGCGCGCAGCTTTCTTCGCCTGTCACATACAGCGTGTTCTGGCCGCTGCGCTGCAGGGAATCAAGCGCTTGCAATAACAAAGTAGATTTACCAATACCGGGGTCGCCACCTATCAGCACCACACCGCCTTCAACCATGCCTCCACCCAGAACACGGTCAAGCTCCTCATGACCGGTAGGGGTGCGTGCCATATCGACAGCGCTAATGTTGCCCAAAATGGCAACTTCTGACGTTTTTACAAGTGACGCAAAGCGGTTTTTGGTGGGAGCTGCGCTCTCTGTCACAGATTCAATCAGTGTATTCCAGGCATTGCAGTGCGGGCATTTTCCCAGCCATTTGGGGCTGCTGCCACCGCAGTCTGAGCAGACAAATTGGGTTTTTTCCTGGGCCATACTGGATATCCAACTGATAAACTTTATTTATAGCAATCTACGCAAGTGGGACGGGCGTTAGAGGCCGATTTCTTAATCGTGAAATACCACAAAAATCATAGCATGTTTGGTGTTGGTGCAGCCCACATCACTTCGAAACGCACCTTGACGGATAACGCATCACGTTCACCGCAAAACTTACGCCAGTTCTTCCTTGCGAATGCGAACAATCGTTTGCAACACACTCGGTAAGGCCTGCATCTGGGCAATGGCAGCATTCATGCTGGATTCCACGCAATCGTGCGTCAAAATAACCAAATCGGTCTGGGCGGGCGGGCTTTCACTGCCCACTTCATCGGCTTCGCGCTGGAGCATGGCATCAATGCTGATATTGGCTTGCGCCAAAATGCTGGTGACTTTGGCCAAAACACCGGTTTCATCCACCACACGCAAGCGCAGGTAATAGCTGGTGATGACGGCACTCATGGGCAGGATGGGCAAATCGCTCATGGCGTTGGGCTGAAAGGCGAGGTGTGGCACGCGGTGGGCGGCATCAGCCGTGTGCAGTCGGGTGATGTCAACCAGGTCTGCAATCACGGCGCTTGCAGTGGGTTCTGAACCTGCGCCCTTGCCGTAATACAAGGTAGTGCCAACGGCATCGCCTTGCACCATCACCGCGTTCATCGCACCTTCCACGTTGGCAATCAGCCGTTTGGACGGAATCAGACAGGGGTGAACGCGCAGTTCCACGCCATCGACCGTGCCCTGAGTCAGATCGCCAAAACGGCGTTTGGTGATGCCCAGCAGCTTGATGCGGTAGCCCAGTTGTTGTGCGTACTGGATGTCTGATGCTCCCAATTGGGTAATGCCTTCGATGTAAGCCTTGTCAAACTGCACGGGAATGCCAAAGGCAATGGCGCTCATCAGGGTGGCCTTGTGCGCGGCATCAACCCCTTCAATGTCAAACGTGGGATTGGCTTCTGCGTAACCCAGACGTTGCGCTTCTTTCAGCACCACATCGAACCCCAGACCCTTGTCGCGCATTTCGCTCAAAATGAAATTGGTGGTGCCGTTGATGATGCCGGCAATCCACTGGATGCGGTTGGCGGTTAAACCTTCTCGCAGTGCCTTGATGATGGGAATGCCTCCTGCCACTGCGGCTTCAAATGCCACCATCACACCCTGGTTTGAGGCTGCGGCAAAAATTTCGGTGCCATGAACGGCCAGCAGCGCTTTGTTGGCTGTCACCACATGTTTGCCCGCCGCAATGGCTTCCAGTACCAATGTTTTGGCAATGCCGCAACCGCCTACCAGTTCAATCACAATGTCAATGTCAGGATGGGTGATGAGTGCGCGTGCGTCGCTCACCACCTTCACATTCGGTCCTACCAGAGAACGCGCTCGCGCTACGTCAAGATCAGCCACCATGGCTATTTCAATACCGCGACCTGCGCGACGTTTGATTTCTTCCTGATTGCGTTTGAGCACATTGAAAGTGCCCGACCCCACCACACCGATGCCCATCAGGCCGACTTGAATTGGATTCATAAAATTCCTAAAAAAATAATGATGAAATAGGCCTCTAGCCCATGCTGCATATACATAGCAAGCTATAGAAAAGTGAGCAATTTAATTGCTGTGCCGCTTGCGGTAGTTTTCCAAAAACCGAGCCATACGGCCAATCGCCACACGCAACTCATCTTCATGCGGCAAAAACACCATCCGAAAATGGTCAGGTTCATGCCAGTTAAAACCTGTGCCTTGCACCAGCATCACCTTGGTTTCTTGAAGCAATTCCAGAAAAAACTGCTGGTCATCGGCAATGGGATAGACGGTGGGGTCAAGCCTTGGAAACATGTACAGCGCGGCAGAGGGTTTGACGCAGCTCACGCCGGGAATGGCGGTGATCAACTCATACGCCAAATCGCGCTGGCGACGCAGGCGGCCTCCTTCGCCAACCAAATCGTTGATGCTTTGGTAGCCCCCCAATGCCGTCTGAATAGCAAACTGACCTGGCACGTTGGAGCACAAGCGCATGTTCGAGAGCATGTTTAAACCCTCAATATAGTCCCGCGCCGGTTTTTTGTCGCCAGAGACCACCATCCACCCCGCCCGGTAGCCGCAGGATCGGTAGCTTTTGGAGAGTGAATTAAAGGTCAGTGTCAAAACATCTTCGCTCAAGGAAGCCATCGCCTTGTGTTTGACACCGTCATACAAAACCTTGTCATACACCTCATCGGAAAAAACGACCAAACCAAACTCGCGGGCCATTTGCACGACCACTTTGAGAATATCGTCAGAATACAGCGCACCCGTGGGATTGTTGGGGTTAATGACCACCACCGCCCTGGTTTTTGAGGTGATTTTGGAGCGAAGGTCAGCCAAATCCGGCATCCAGCCATTGGCTTCATTGCACAAATAATGCACTGGTGTGCCGCCTGACAGACTGGCAGCGGCCGTCCACAAAGGGTAATCAGGTGATGGCAGCAAAATCTCGTCACCATTGTCAAGCAAGGCATTGGTGGCCGTCACTATCAATTCGCTTGCACCGTTGCCCAGGTAAATATCGTCGAGCGTGACCCCTGCAATCCCCTGCTTTTGGGTTTCGTGCATCACTGCCTTGCGCGCTGCAAAAATGCCTTTGCTGTCAGAATAACCTGCCGAGTTGGGCAGGTTGCGAATCATGTCCTGCTGAATTTCTTCAGGAGAATCAAAGCCAAACACAGCCAGATTGCCAATGTTGAGCTTGATGATTTTGTGCCCTTCTTCCTCCATTTGACGCGCAGCATCCATGATGGGGCCGCGGATGTCGTAACAGACGTTGGCCAGTTTGGCCGATTTGTGTATGGTTTTCAAAGTCCCTCCGAGGCATTGCCGTCATGGAAAATCATAATTTGACCACAGAGTGTGGCTGAGCCACATCGCACGATTTGTGCCTGGCATTGCATCCCAATTCTGACGGCTCAATACGAAACTTGTTATCGACCATATCCTATGGGAGATAGGACAGCCCTGGCTATCTACTGAGGTTTTTCCTGTCTTGACAACGTCAGACATCGAACGTGTGACAGCACACGATAGAATCTTGTTCGGATTGAGTTATCGCCTTGATAGATCAATTTGAGTCGAAAGACTTTTCGCAATTCAGCATACCTTCATGCAAACCACTGTGTTAATCAGGAGATTTAATGAACACAACCACGCAGAATGATTCAGCCCTTAACGTTCCCTCTTTTGTAACCAACCAACGATTGATTTCCTGGGTGGCAGAAGTTGTCGCCCTGACCAAGCCTGATGCCGTGCATTGGTGCGATGGTTCGGAAGAAGAAAATGCACTGCTTTGTCAGCGTCTGGTAGATGGTGGCACTTTCAAAAAACTCAATCCGGCCAAACGCCCCAACAGCTTTTTGGCCTGTAGCGATCCCGGCGACGTGGCACGCGTTGAAGACTGCACTTTTATTTGCAGCGAGAACAAAGACGACGCAGGCCCCACCAACAACTGGAAAACACCCTCAGAGATGCGCGCCATGCTTCAAACCGGCCAGGCTGACGGCACGCCTGCCTTGTTTGACGGTGCCATGAAAGGCCGAACCCTGTACGTCATTCCCTTCAGCATGGGCCCATTGGGTAGCCCGATTGCGCACATTGGTATTGAACTCTCAGACAGCGCCTATGTGGTGGTCAACATGCGCATCATGACCCGCATGGGCAAGGCTGTTTATGATGTTTTGGGAACGGATGGTTCTTATGTGCCCTGTGTGCATACCGTGGGCGCGCCGCTTCAACCCGGTCAAAAAGACGTATCCTGGCCTTGCAACAAGACCAAGTACATTGTGCATTACCCCGAAACGCGTGAAATTTGGAGCTATGGTTCAGGTTACGGTGGCAACGCTTTGCTGGGCAAGAAATGTTTTGCGCTGCGCATTGCTTCCAACATGGGACGTGACCAGGGTTGGCTGGCCGAGCACATGACCGTTTTGGGTGTGACCAGCCCTGAGGGCAAGAAATCTTATGTGGCGGCAGCCTTCCCCAGTGCCTGTGGTAAAACCAACTTTGCCATGCTGGTGCCTCCAGCAAGCTTTGAAGGTTGGAAGGTCACCACCATCGGTGACGACATTGCCTGGCTCAAGCCCGGTGCTGACGGTAAACTGTATGCCATCAACCCCGAAGCCGGTTATTTTGGTGTGGCCCCAGGCACCAATATGCTGACCAACCCCAACTGCATGCGCAGTCTGGACAAAAATGTGATTTTCACCAACGTGGGGTTGACCGATGATGGTGATATCTGGTGGGAAGGCCTGGAGCAAGACGCACCAGGCAACGCCAAGCCTGCACATTTGATTGATTGGCAGGGCAAAGACTGGACGCCTGAGCTTGCCAAACAAACCGGTGCCAAGGCCGCTCATCCCAACTCACGTTTTACGGTAGCCGCACTGAACAACCCTGTGCTTGACCCCGAATGGGACAACCCAGCCGGTGTTCCTATTGATGCCTTCATCTTTGGTGGACGGCGCTCAACCACCGTTCCTTTGGTGACAGAAGCACGCACCTGGGTCGATGGCGTTTATATGGCCGCTACCATGGGTTCTGAAACGACTGCTGCTGCGACCGGTCAAGCCGGTGTGGTGCGGCGTGATCCTTTTGCCATGCTGCCATTTATGGGCTACAACATGAGCGACTATTTCCAGCACTGGCTTAACATGGGCAACAAGCTCCTGGACGCAGGTGCCGTTCTTCCCAAAATTTACACCGTCAATTGGTTTCGCAAAGATGCCAATGGTCAATTTGTCTGGCCAGGTTATGGTGACAACATGCGGGTACTCAAGTGGATGTTGGATCGCCTCTCAGGTACGGCGCCAAAAGTCAATGAACATTTCTTTGGCATCAGCCCAACGTTTGAATCCATCAACTGGCAAGGTCTTGACTTTACCGCTGAGCAATTTGAGACTGTGACCAGTATCAATAAAGCTGCTTGGGTTGAAGAATTGGCATTGCACACTGAACTGTTCAAGAAGTTGGAGCATCACCTGCCCAAAGAACTGGCAGACACCAGAGTGCGTCTGGAACAGCAACTCGCTGGTTAAATTTAAGGTGCGACCAAGTCGCACTTTAAAGGGGCGTTTCATTTATTGTTGCGCCCCGCAGACCTATAGACTTTCAGATAAATAACTTCCATTTTTAACAAAAAGTGTATTTAAGTTCATTAGGTTACATGTTAAAACTTGGAAACTATTTATCTGAAAGTCTATACATCACGAATGAAGCCGGATGCGCTTCAGTTCTTGTCGCAATACAGCAAGCTGCTGTTTCAAGCTGCCGTGTAAGGCGTGAGCAGGAGCGTAGCGCAGAGCCTCCAACTGCATTAACCAGTCTTGCAATACCTTGGTACTGGCTATAGAGGTTTGTTGATTCAATTGCTGTGCAAGTTGGCGCGGTGTGCTGTTTTGCAACACCACCACGCCAGACTGTTGTAACCGCTTGGCAATATGTGCGAGCAAGCGCAGCCAGGGGTCTTGATGCTGGCGTTGCCAAGCTATCCACGCCGCCCCAGCCAAACTGATAGCCACCATGATGGCGCACAACACCACAATCAAATCTTGCCAGCGCGGCGCATTAAACCCCATGTTTCTTAACAAATCAAGCTGTCGGGTTTGACTGTAATTCAGTACCCATTGATTCCATTGGGTGTTCATCGCATCCCACATGGCGCGCAAGTGCTGGGCCAATTCGGGGCTGACCTGACCAAAAATGGCATTGGCCACCGCGCCACGCGGGACCATCAAACGTTGCAGGCTACCAATGCGAAAAGGTGCTACTGCCGAGGTTGGATCAATACGAACCCAACCCGTCCCGGATTGCCAGATTTCAGCCCAGGCGTGGGCATCGCTTTGGCGCACAGTCCACAGACCGTCAATGGCGTTTTGTTCACCGCCCTGATAGCCTGTGACAATACGAGCGGGCACACCCAGAGAGCGCATCAAAATCACAAAACTCGATGCAATATGTTCACAAAAACCAGCCTTGCTATCAAACCAGAATTCATCAGCGCTGTGCTGACCAAATACACCCGGGTCAAGCGTATAACGGTAGCCCTCGGTGCGCAAACGCTCCATCACGACTTCAGCCCACTGTGCCTGATTAAATCCTGCATAACGGGGGTTTCGTAACCATTGTGTAGCCAGTTGCAGGGTGCGCGGGTTAAAGCCATCGGGCAACTCCAGGAACGCTTGCAGACCTGCAACCGGCGTGCGAGGCCCATGCACAAAGCGGAGATAGCTCATCACTTTATAGCGCAACAGATCGGTGACAGGCTTGTTCAACACCCATTGCAATTCGCGTGTCATGTGCGTGGTGTATCCGACCAATTCAGGAGATTCTGGTGTGGCATCCAGTACCAATAACCAGGGGCGGCGATTGGGTTCTAAAGTCACCTGGTAACGAATGGGCTGCCCGCTCACCTGCAAATCTGCGGACAACCTGGC
>CAIXMC010000078.1 GCA_903920405.1 uncultured beta proteobacterium | reverse complement strand
TATTCATCTGGACTGACTTTCTTGCGGGGAAATGTGTCGGATTTAATACCATCATAGTATCCATTTCAGAGCATTAGTTTATTGTTTTTATTTAACTTTTTCTTAAGGTAGTGCCATTGGGGTGAGGGGGGACTAAACGGTTACACCTGGTATGGTTTTTTAGCGAAGATCAAGCCAGCATACGTCAGTTTGCCTACACCCTCAGGTTATAGACACACAATAGTAACAAGCGCCGGCAGCTCACTTTATCTGAATCGGCTTGCGACTCCATCTCTGTCCCGTCTTAAGTGGGGAGCCGGGTTTTTGAACCAAGCCGACGTGCCTTACCGATGGACTTCTGAATCCGGCAAAACGCCACTGGTGTTCGATCGCCATTGCGCAAAATCCTGTGCAAATGCCGCCTGATAGCGAGCCATGTAAAAGCGTGCTTCTTCCTTACGCCCCAACAGGTAAGCGCTTTCAATCAGTTGCTCTACCACACGAGCTTCGGGGGAAAAGTGCAGCAAATCAGTGGCCAAGGCGTTGATGTAGGATGAATTGTTCGGGTTTACATCCGTGGTGGTCAGTTCAGCAAACAACACCTGATCCTGAAATAAAAAGACCTCACGTGTTTTGGCAAGGGTGCCCTCACGATAAGCCAGACGGCGTTGTTCAGGAGACAGATAAATTTGGCTGGCCAATTGATATTGCCATGCTGCAAAGGCACAAAATGCTATTATTATGATAGCTATCAGCGCATGACAGTAGGGCGTTAGAGCCATTTTTTGTGTATAAGTTTTTGGCCACAACAAATAGCCACACAAGCCCACAGCCATTTGAAACGGTCCGTACCACAGTGGGTATTCCAGCAAACTGTGCAGCAAGATAACGGCCAGAACGGTCCACGCCAATTGGCGGGTGGCATCTGTTTCACGCCACGGTTTGGCGCGCCACACTAGGTAAAAGCTGATGGCACACACACAAAGGGCAGCAGGCAATCCCAGTTCCACCGCCAGATGCAGCGGCAAATTATGAGCATTGTCCAAAATATCGCAAAAGCGCGGCATGGGGTACAGGGTGATGAAGTGAGCGTAATCCAGTTCGCCCCAGCCCCAGCCCAACCAAGGTTTTTGCGCTATCAAATACACCACATTGCGCCACAGCGTCAGGCGACTCGCACACGCGTGGTCGCCCTCGCGCAGCCTTGCCACAGCACCGCTGCCCAAGGGATCAAGCCCGACCAACCAAGGCAGCATCACATTAGCTACTGAATAAGCAAGCGCAGCTACTATCAGCACGGAATAAACCCTTCCCCTTGGCTCTGTAGCATGTTGTATGTCTGGTGACGTTTTGTGCAAGGATGCCCTTCGATACCACAGCAAGCAAAATACAAACACCATGCCAAGCTGGAATAACCCTGTGCGTGATGACGATGCAGCATTGCCGATACCAAGAAGCGCTGCCAGTGCCAGCAAACAACACCATGCCATGTATTGATGAATCTGCGTGCGTAGAAAAACCAGGCGTGTAGGCGTGAAGACAGGCCAAGTGCTGGCACACCACAGCACGGCAGCCAGGCCAATGTTCATCAGCGAAGCAAACTGGTTGCGCTGACGAAGGTTGCCATAGGCCTGTCCCACGCCAGGATGACTGACCCAAGACCCCAGCCAGGCAGTGGCACCCAAGTATTGCAGCAGCCCTATCAGAGCACTTAACGCTGCAGCAGCCACCCAGGCCATCGCAATAGCGCGCACCATAGACGATCTGTCAGGACGACCGCCAGCGCCAGCCCAAGTCAGTGTCAATAATGCAATGCAAACCCATGCTACCAACATGGGAACAACAGAGGGTGTAGGGCCTGGTGCAAAAGGGTTGATCCAGGGCACAGCGATCAAAATAAAAGCAATCAGTGATAAAGCGTAACTGACCTGGATTGCGTAGATGGCATCAATAGCTGGTTTGGGTGAGAGTTTCAAATCAGTTGCGCATGAGTACTGAGGGGAGGCCTGCATAGTATTTTCCAATTCAGGCTCATACCTGAATTGGAAAATACTGTAGGCTCAAGCAACCTACTGATCTTAAAGAAATTTTTTCGTTCAAAATGGAAGTTATTTATCTGAAAGTCTATAGGTGCAAATCGCGCAGTGTGGCCCAGCCACATAAGCAATTTGTAACAACGCAGTGCGCCCAAATTTGACAAGCCCAATGCGGAACTTATTGTTGACTGTTGATGCCGACCGAAAATTAACTTTGGTATTTTATCCATATTGCCTGATTTTTAAGCAGTATAAAACATTGATCACCATGAAAATATTGATAAATTAGGCGACTATTCACGTAACCGTTTACACCCCGTCTTGTAGGCCGGACTTCAGTCGGCATCAACATACATGGCTATGTTTGCCAATTTTCTTTACTACTGTATTCGTAGTGAACTATCTAATACTGGTGCCCGAGACCGGGATCGAACCGGTACGCCCGTTATTCACGAAGCTGCGGATTTTAAGTCCGAGCTACCATGTATTTTTCAGTGTTGAATAGCGTTGTTTCTATCATCTATAATCAACAACTTAACAAAAATGCACTGGACAATTGAACAGTCCATGTGTTGATTGATATTCGCTAAAATACTGTAAAAGTGGCTACATGGAATCATGGGGTAAATGATGGCAAGATCGAAAAAAGCTGACGCGCCAGACCTTCGAGTATCTCACGAACTGACCGCTGGGTTAATCGAACGACTGACCTGCCCAGGGTGAATTTGTTCTGAAGGCAAGTTGTTGAATTGTCGTCATTCCCGCGAAGGCGGGAATCTAGTGCATTCTGGATTCCCGCCTTCGCGGGAATGACGGAACTGGCTGTAGAACAAATTCACCCTGCTGACCTGCCCGTCTGATAAGCTGCAAATTTTCATGCGTGACAGTAAAGCGCCAGGCTTACGCGTCCGCGCAACGCCTGCCACCGCCAAAAATCCCAAGGGAATTAAGGCATTTGTGTTTGAGGCCAAGCTCAACAGGCAAACCATTCGTCGCACTATTGGAGATGTAACTCGATGTTCAAGTTTTTGTGGTTGATAATTTAGGTGTATTTCAATAAAAAGTGAGATCGCCATGTTTTATGAAGCCTTGCCGTTTATTACCAGCTACCTTTGCGCTTTGACGAAAGAATTGCAACGACGGTGT
>CAIXMC010000077.1 GCA_903920405.1 uncultured beta proteobacterium | reverse complement strand
CCAGCGCGAGCACCTTGAATTCATGCACACCGTTGAAGCAGTCGCGCATGAAAATGGGTCGGTCATTGATGCCTTGCCCGCTGACGGTGTGGCCGTGTTTCCTGCCGATGATGCCTTTAGTTCTGTCTGGACTCATCAAGCTGGGGCGCGTCGGGTCATGCGTTTTTCTGATGTTTTTCACGCCGATGCTGATGTGTATGCGCTGCAATCCACCTGGTCTGGCACAGCATGGCAAGTCACAGCCGCCACACCACAGGGCGAGTTGCACTACACCTTGCACGTTGCAGGCCGTCACAATGTTAAAAATTCACTGGCAGCCGTGACCTGTGCGCTAGCCGCCCATGTGCCGCTCGATGCCATTGCCCAAGGTTTAAACGCATTTGAACCTGTCAAAGGCCGCGGCCGAGCCTTGCAAATCACTGATCAGGGGCGCACCCTCACCATCATTGACGACACTTACAACGCCAATCCTGATTCTGTGATGGCCGCCATCCATGTGCTCGCCGACTTGCCAGGCCCGCGTTTGTTGGTGCTCGGCGACATGGGCGAAGTCGGTGCGAACAGTCTGGAATTTCACGCGGAATCGCTTCACTATGCCATGAAAAAAAATATAGAAAAAGTGCTTGTAACTGGCGCTGGGTATGCACAGTCTGCTATCAATTTTGATGCTATTTTGGTGTGTGATGACATGGCTTATTTGCAAGCCGCAGTGTTGGCCGAACTGCCCAAAGTGGCCAGTGTGCTGGTCAAAGGATCTCGCTTTATGAAAATGGAACGTGTCATTGAAGCCATTGTGCAGAAGGGGAGCGCATCATGCTGATTTGGCTCGCACAATGGCTGCAAACTTTGTCGCCAGACTACAGCTTTTTGCGCGTGTTTCAGTACCAGACTTTTCGGGCGGTGATGGCCGCCATGACGGCACTGCTGATAGGCCTGGCAGCAGGCCCGTGGGTCATTCGCAGTTTGACATCGCTCAAATTGGGACAGCCCATTCGTGATTACGCCATGGCATCGCACCTTGTCAAAAGTGGAACACCCACCATGGGCGGTGTTTTGATCTTGCTCAGCATGTCGTTATCCACTTTGTTGTGGTTTGACTGGAGCAACCGTTTTGTGTGGATTGTTCTTTTGGTCACGCTCGGTTTTGGGGCAGTCGGTTGGTCGGACGACTGGCGCAAAGTGGTCGATCAAAACCCCGAGGGCATGCCTTCGCTTGAAAAATACCTGTGGCAGTCTTTCATCGGTTTGGTAGCAGC
The DNA here is from genome assembly GCA_903920405.1 of uncultured beta proteobacterium. Lineage (GTDB taxonomy): Bacteria > Pseudomonadota > Gammaproteobacteria > Burkholderiales > Burkholderiaceae_C > Rhodoferax. The sequence goes on along the minus strand of CAIXMC010000077.1, from coordinate 9,785 downwards.
GTTGTACCTGGTGTTTTGCATTTCTGAAAATTCCAACTACCGTGTGATTGAATTGTTTTTCACCTGGGTGCAATCGGGATTTGATTTGAGCTTGCCGCCCAAAGCGGGTTTGATGCTGCCGTTTTTCAAGGAAATCAGCTACCCGCTGGGGGTTCTGGGCTTTGTGCTGCTGACTTATCTGGTGATTGTGGGGACTAGCAATGCTGTGAACCTGACAGACGGTTTGGATGGTCTGGCCATCATGCCGGTGGTGATGGTAGGGGCTTGTCTGGGGGTGTTTGCGTATGCCACCGGCAATGCAGTTTTTGCCCGTTACCTGTTTTTGCCGCACATTGCAGGCGCTGGCGAACTGACGATTTTTTGCGCTGCCATGGCAGGTGCGGGTTTGGCTTTTTTATGGTTCAACACTTATCCGGCGCAGGTCTTTATGGGTGATGTGGGGGCGCTTGCCTTGGGGGGTGCTATTGGCACCATTGCTGTGATCGTTCGTCAGGAAATTTTGCTGGCCATCATGGGCGGTGTGTTTGTAGCCGAGGCCGTGTCGGTGATGGTGCAGGTGAGCTATTTCAAACTGACCAAAAAGAAATACGGTGTGGGTCGTCGCGTTTTGAAAATGGCCCCGCTGCACCACCATTTTGAAAAATCCGGCTGGCAGGAAACCCAGGTCGTTGTGCGTTTCTGGATCATCACCATGCTCTTGTGCCTGGTGGGCTTGTCCACCTTGAAGCTGCGCTAACCATGAACCACCTTCAAGATCAATCGGTTCTGATTTTGGGTCTGGGTGCATCAGGCCTGTCGATGGCGCGTTGGTGCGTGCGTTGTGGTGCGCAGGTCACGGTGGCAGACACACGAAGTTCCCCGCCGCAACTGGCAGCCTTGCAGCAAGATGTGCCTTCTGCCCGTTTTATCCACGGTGCATTGGATGCTGCGCTGACAGATGGCGGGTTCTATCACGCCATTTTCAAAAGCCCAGGGTTAAGTCCGTCTCAAATTGCTATTGTTTTGGAAGCTACCAACGCAGGTGGCATAAGGGTTAGAGGCGAATTGTGCTTGTTTTCTGAAGCGCTTGCGCAGCTCAAGGCCGACCGTGGTTATGCGCCCATTGTGCTGGCCATTACCGGCACCAATGGCAAAACCACGGTGACAGCGCTCACCGGGCAATTGGTGGCTTGCGCCGGTAAAACGGTGGCGGTAGCGGGCAACATTGGCCCGGCGCTGCTGGATACCCTGTCTGAACACCAGGATAAAGACACCCTGCCCGAAGTCTGGGTATTGGAACTGTCGAGCTTTCAGTTGGAGGGTGAAACTTCCTTTGATCCCACGGCGGCCACGGTGCTCAACATCACCGAAGATCACCTTGATTGGCATGGGTCCATGCAGGCTTATGCAAAGGCCAAGAGTCGTATTTTTGGCGCAAACACCGTGATGGTTGTGAACCGTGAAGACCCCACCGTCATGGCCATGTTGCAGCCACCTGTCCATGTTAAATGCGATGTCAGCTTTGGCGGGGATAGTCCCCCACGTGTGGGTGATTTTGGCTTGGAGGTCGTTAATGGCGTGACCTGGCTGGTGGTAGCGCAAGATGCCTCTGCACCCTACGTTCAACGCCTCATGCCCGCAGATGCCCTTCGCATTCGGGGTCGCCACAACGCCATCAATGCACTGTCTGCCCTGGCATTGGGCAGCGCAGCAGGGTGTGCCTTGGCCCCCATGCTGTGTGGTCTGCGCGACTACGGCGGAGAGCCGCACCGTGTGCAACCGATAGGCACTATCGGCGAGGTTGAGTTTTTTGATGACAGCAAAGGTACGAACGTCGGTGCCACTGTGGCAGCGCTGAATGGCTTGGGTGCTGATCGCAAAGTGGTGGTGATTTTGGGGGGCGACGGCAAGGGTCAGAACTTTAGCCCGCTCGCCGCGCCTGTCAGCCGTTTTTCGCGTGCCGTGGTGCTGATAGGGCGCGATGCACCGCTGATTCGCACGGCCCTGGCAGACACCAAAGTGGCGCTGCACAACGCCGTGACCCTGCCGGATGCAGTGGCGCAAGCCTTGTCTTTGGCACACGCCGGCGATGCTGTGCTGCTGTCTCCGGCGTGTGCCAGTTTTGATATGTTTGACAACTACGAACACCGTGCCCGCGTGTTTGTGCAGGCCTTCACAGAGCAAGCTTGTGCCGCGGGCATCGAAGGGGGTGGCTTGTGAGTGTTGTTGCACTGCGTGAATCGTTAGGCGCATGGTTTGGGCGTTTGGGTACGCCCACGGGCGACCTGTTGTCTTCACAATTTGCAGCGACCGGTGACGTTCCGTCGCGTGTGCAGGGGTTTGATCAGCAATTGGTGTGGGTCTCGTTGGTGCTGATGCTGTGGGGGCTGGTCATGGTCTATTCCTCCTCGATTGCCTTGCCGGAAATGTCGCGCTTTTCCAAATACACGCACCACTACTTTGTGTTGCGTCATGCCCTGTGGCTGGCACTGGCCTGTGGGGCCTCGCTGCTGGCCTATCAAATTCCGCTGTCGGTGTGGCAAAAGTCAGCACGCCCCTTGTTGATGGTCTCTCTGGTGCTGTTGGCACTGGTGCTCATTCCTTCCATTGGCAAACTGGTCAATGGCGCACGGCGCTGGATCAGTGTGGGGCCTGTGAACTTTCAGCCTTCTGAATTGGCCAAATTTGCAGTGGTGTTGTATGCGTCTGACTATATGGTGCGAAAGATGGCACAGCTAGACGACATGAGCCAGGTTGAAAAAAACAGCAAGCTCAAGCGTTTTATTCAGGCGGTCTGGCCGATGTGTGTGGCCGTTGCCGTTGTGGGGTTGTTGTTGTTGGGCGAAACAGACATGGGTGCTTTTTTGGTGATTGCCGTCATCGCCATGGGGATTTTGTTTTTGGGCGGGGTCAATGCCTGGATGTTTTTTTTGATTGCCTTTGTCTTGTCAGGCGCGTTTGCGTTGATGGTGTGGATGGATGATATGCGTCGTGCCCGAATTTTGGCCTATCTGAATCCGTGGAGCGAGGAGTATGCGCTCACCAAAGGTTACCAATTAACCCACTCCCTGATCGCCATGGGGCGTGGTGAAATTTATGGTGTGGGTTTAGGCGGCAGTGTTGAAAAACTGAATTGGTTGCCAGAGGCGCACACCGATTTTTTGCTGGCGGTCATTGGTGAAGAATTTGGTCTGGTCGGTGTGGTCATTGTGATGGTGCTTTTTTTCTGGCTGGTGCGCCGTATGATGCACATCGGTCGTCAGGCGATTGCGATGGATCGCGTGTTTGCCGGTCTGGTGGCACAGGGTGTGGCCGTCTGGATAGGCTTTCAGGCACTTGTCAATATGGGCGTTAATTTGGGCGCCTTGCCTACCAAGGGTTTAACGCTGCCCTTGATGAGTTACGGCGGATCTGCGGTGCTGATTAACCTGATTGCCCTGGCTGTCGTCCTCAAAGTGGACCGAGAAAACCGCATTCTGATGTACGGAGGCCGCCTATGAGCCACTGCGCCCTGATCATGGCAGGTGGTACGGCGGGTCACATTTTCCCTGGCTTGGCGTTGGCAAAAGCCCTGCACGCACGTGGCTGGTGTGTGCATTGGCTCGGTGGTTGCGGTAGCGCCCACCAGCCCAGCATGGAAAGTCAGTTGATACCCCCGCAAGGTTTTGCCTTTGAGGCCATTGATTTTGGGGGGCTGCGCGGCAAGGGATGGGTGAGTGTGGTGCTGTTGCCGCTTCGTTTGCTCAAGGCTTTTTGGCAAAGCATCTTTGTGTTGCGCCGCATCAAGCCCGATGTGGTGCTGGGAATGGGCGGTTATGTCAGTTTTCCGGCCGGCCTGATGGCTGTCCTGCTGGGCAAGCCTTTGGTGTTGCATGAACAAAATTCTGTCGCAGGCTTGACCAACAAGGTTTTGTCTTGTGTGGCCGATCGGGTGTTCACTGCTTTTCCCAATGTTATCCGTGGCGCGCACTGGGTGGGCAACCCCTTGCGAGAGGCTTTTTTAAATGTGCCACCGCCCGATCAGAGACTGGCCGGTCGTGAGGGACAGCTTCGCATTCTGGTAGTAGGAGGTAGTTTGGGTGCTCAGGCCTTGAATGAATTGATGCCACAGGCCTTGGCACGGCTGCCCATTGACCAGCGCCCAACAGTGTTGCACCAAAGTGGCGCCAAACATCTGGAAGCCTTGCGCTCCCATTACGAAGCAGCACAGGTGACAGCGCAGGTCACGCCTTTTATTGACAACACCGCACAAGCCTTTGCCGATGCCGACCTGGTGATTTGTCGCGCAGGTGCCAGCACCGTGACGGAACTTGCTGCCGTGGGCGCTGCGGCAGTCTTGGTGCCCTTTCCATTTGCCGTCGATGACCATCAAACCAGCAATGCGCGTTTTTTGGCGGACAACGGCGCAGCCCATCTGGTGCAGCAGTCCCAATTGACACCGCAGTACTTGGCAGATTTGCTTCAAAATATGAAGCGCTCTACGCTTATCCATCAAGGGCTACAGGCCAAAAAGATGCAAAAATTAAATGCCACCGAACGTATCGTGGCAGCCTGTGAGGAATTGATCACCATGAAGACCATCGAATGAAACACGCCATCACACACATTCATTTTGTAGGCATTGGCGGCTCGGGCATGTCGGGCATTGCCGAGATTCTGTTCAACCTGGGTTATACCGTCTCAGGTTCTGATCAGTCAGACAGTGCCACGCTGCGGCGTTTGCAGGCTTTGGGTATCAAGACCTTTATTGGCCACGATGCCAGCCATGTCAATGGTGCGGATGCCGTGGTCACCTCCACCGCCGTCCATGCCGATAACCCCGAAGTCTTAGCGGCTCGCAGCAAACGCGTGGCCGTGGTGCCGCGTGCCTTGATGCTGGCTGAACTGATGCGTCTCAAACAAGGCATTGCCATTGCCGGCACTCACGGTAAAACCACCACCACCAGCCTGGTGGCCTGCGTTTTGGCACAGGCCCATCTTGACCCCACTTTTGTGATTGGCGGGCGGCTCAACAGCGCCGGGGCCAACGCCAGGTTAGGGCAGGGCGATCACATTGTGGTGGAAGCAGATGAGTCAGATGCGTCGTTTTTGAACCTGTCGCCCGTGATGGCTGTGGTGACGAACATTGATGCCGACCACATGGAAACTTATGGTCATGACTTTGCGCGGTTGAAGCAGGCGTTTGTTGATTTTCTGCACCGCATGCCGTTTTATGGCAATGCCATCTTGTGTACCGATGACGTTTCAGTGCGATCCATCGTGCCGCACTTGACTTGCCCCATGACCAGCTACGGGTTTGACGAAGATGCCCAGGTGCGTGCTGTGGACGTTCGCGCTGTGGGGGGGCAAATGTTGTTTACCGTTCAACGTCGCAACGGCGTGGTGCTGCCCGACTTGCATGTGGTACTGAACCTGGCCGGCCGGCACAATGTGCAAAACGCACTGGCGGCCATTGCCGTAGCGGCGGAACTCAACATTGACGATGCTGCCGTATGGCATGCTTTGGCCCACTTCAAGGGCGTGGGGCGACGTTTTCAGCGTTACGGCTCTTTTCGTGCCAGTCAGGGCGGTGGCATCTTTGAGCTGATTGACGACTACGGCCACCATCCGGTAGAAATCTCTGTCACCCTGCAAGCTGCGCGGGGGGCATTCCCCAATCGGCGTCTTGTGCTGGCGTTTCAACCCCACCGCTTTACCCGCACGCGGGATTGTTTTGATGATTTTGTGAAAGTTTTGGCGCAAGCCGATGCCGTGTTGCTGAGCGAAGTCTATGCTGCCGGCGAAGCCCCCATTGTGGCGGCCGACGGGCGCAGTCTGGCGCGTGCGCTACGGGTGGCCGGGCGCATTGAACCTGTGTTTGTTGATGACATCGCCGCCATGCCGCAGGCCATTGTCGATAACGCCAGGGGCGGCGACGTGGTGCTGTGCATGGGCGCAGGTTCGATGGGGGCAGTGTGTGGTCAGGTGCTTGAAATGCTACAAAATAAAGAGCTAACAATGCAAGATGGGCGTGCGTTATGAGCCAATTTGATATAAATTTTGACCGTGTGGCCGTGCTGATGGGCGGGGCATCGGACGAGCGCGAAGTCTCGTTGATGTCGGGCAGTGGCGTGTTGCAAGCCCTGCGCAGTCAGGGTGTGAATGCGGAGGCCTTTGACCCTTTTGAGCGTGATCTGCGCGAATTGAAAAATGAGGGTTTTACCCGCTGCTTTGTTGCTTTGCACGGCAGGTTTGGTGAAGATGGCACGGTGCAGGGCGCACTCGAACTATTGGGAATTCCCTACACGGGTTCAGGCGTGATGGCATCGAGTATTGCCATTGACAAAATCATGACCAAGCACATCTGGCGTGCCGATGGCCTTCGCACGCCCGACTGGAAACAAGTTCACAGTCCACAGGAAACTTTGGCGGCATTAGGACTCTTGGGCTGCCCCATGGTGGTCAAACCCGATCGTGAAGGCTCTAGCCTGGGGTTGTCCAAGGTCATCAGCCCGGATCAGTGCGAGGCTGCTTACACCTTGGCGGCCCAACTGGATGCCCGTGTGCTGTGTGAGCAGTTCATTGCCGGTGATGAGGTCACAGTCGCAGTGTTGGGCGAGCAAGACGATGCCCTTGCGCTGCCTGTGATTCGCATCAAGGCCAAAGATGGCAACTATGATTACTTGAACAAATATTTCACCAACACCACCGAGTATCTTGTGCCCAGTGGTCTGCCCGAGGCTGAAGATGCACAGATTCAAGAACTTGCGACCTGTGCTTACAAAAGCCTGGGCTGTCGTGGCTGGGCGCGTGTTGATGTGATGGTCGATGCCGTGACTCGCACACCTTACCTGTTGGAGATCAATACATCACCGGGTATGACCAGTCATTCGCTGGTTCCCATGTCGGCCAAGGCCGCAGGCATGAGTTACCCTGAGCTGTGCATGCAGGTGCTGCGCAGTGCCAGCCTGGATTACGCCACATCATGACACCAGAAACACAAGTGTTTGTTGATATTCGCTTGATGAATGTATTGAGCAGGATGTTGCTGGCGCTCGCCTTGTTACTGATGGCAGCCGTGGCACTCACTTGGGCGGTGCGTTTGCCCATGTTTAACATTCGCCTGTTTCGTGTGGAGGGTGATGTGACGCATTACAACGCCATGACTTTGCGCGCCAACGTGATGCCACGGTTGCAAGGCACATTTTTCACACTCGATTTGAACGTTGCACGACAAGCCTTTGAAGCCATGCCCTGGGTGCGTCAGGCGGTCGTGAAGCGTGACTTTCCATACCGCATCAAGGTGAAGTTGCAGGAACATCAGCCCGTGGCCTTGTGGGGCACTGAAGGCGATGAAGGTTTATTGAACAGCTTTGGTGAAGTATTTGATGCCGATGCCGGTGACATCGATCAAGACGTTCTGCCGCGACTGTATGGACCGCAAAGTGCACCGGTCTGGGCGACCTACCAAACGCTGCAGCCTGTGTTTGCAGCGATGAACATGAACATCAGACAGCTAGAACTCACACCGCGTGGCAGTTGGCATGCCCAGCTTGATGCTGGCACAACCATCGAGTTGGGCAGCGGCAATGTCACAGAACTGGTGGCAAGAGTACAGCGGTTTCTCAAAACAATGTCTGGAGTGAATGCACTTTACAAGCGCACTTCAGCGCACTGGAGATCGGTCGATTTACGGCACACCGACGGTTATGCCATTCGTCTGGACGGTGTGACGACAACGTTTGCCAATAACACGCCCTTCAGCCGACAATAAGACAAAGACAATAAGGTAACGCAATGGCAAAAGAATTCAAGGAATTGGTGGTTGGTTTGGATGTTGGTACTGCCAAAGTGATGGTGGTGGTTGCCGAAGTCATGCCCAATGGTCATCTCTCTGTGGCAGGCTTGGGCATAGCCAAGAGCCACGGCATCAAACGCGGTGTTGTCAATAACATGGAAGCCACCATTCACAGCATTCAGAAAGCGCTCAAAGAAGCCGAGTCCATGGCCGAGTGCAAAATCACGCGTGTTTATACCGGCATCACAGGCAGCCACATCCGCTGCATAAACTCGCATGGCGTGGTGGGCATGAAAGATAGCGAGGTTTTGGCATCAGACATCTCACGCGTGGTGGAATCTGCCAAGGCCATCAATATTGCCAATGACCAGCGTTTGTTGGCGGTGAAACCGCAAGAGTTCATCATCGACGGGCAGGCGGTCAAAGACCCCACTGGCATGAGCGGCGTTCGTCTTGAAGCCAGAGTCCACATCGTGGTGGGTGCCCACAGTGCGGCTGAGAACATCGTGAAATGTGTTCGCCGCTGCGGCCTTGAAGTGGCGCAACTGATTTTGAATCCGCTCGCGAGCAGTCTGTCCGTTTTGACAGAAGACGAGTGTGAGCAGGGGGTTGTACTCGTTGACATGGGCGCAGGCACCACCGATGTGGCCATTTTTTTCAAAGGGGCCATTCGTCACACTGCTGTGATTCCCATAGCCGGTGATTTAATCACCAGCGATATTGCCGCTGCTTTACGCACTTCCACCCAAGATGCAGAAGACATCAAGTTGGAAAACGGTTACGCACAGCAGTTGCTCGCTGACCCTGATGCGCAGGTTGAAGTGCCCGGTTCAGGTGACCGTGGCGCACGGATAATCAGCCGTTATCTGCTCGCCGGCGTGATTGAGCCACGCGTGGAGGAAATTTTTCGTCTGGTTCAGGAAGTCATGCGAGAGTCTGGCTTTGGCGCAGTGCTCAAGAGTGGCATTGTGCTGACAGGCGGCAGTTGCGTCATGCCCGGCATGGTCGAATTGTGCGAGCAAATTTGTTTGACGCAGGTACGCCGTGGTGTGCCAAGCTATACAGGGGCACTGTCTGACATGGTCGTTCAGCCGCACGCTGCCACGGTGATGGGTTTGCTCGAAGATGCACGTTTGTTACGCCAGCATGGTGTAAAGTCTGCAGAGAGAAACGGCTGGATGCAAACAGCCCTTGACGGATTCAAAGACTGGTTTGGAAGGAACTTTTAACCATGTTGTAACCATCATATTCCCACATTTGTTCCCCCATTTGTACAGCCAGGCGGGGCCGAAGCAATGGTGTCAGGATTTGCTTTTTTGTTCCATTCGTCACGCCACTCGTATTGCCATTCGTTTGTAAGTTTGTGTTATTTTTGTCCATTGAAACCAAGGAGATCATTATGACCACCCCAGAGAGCACCGTACCCATTGAAATTTACGGTGAAAAAGTTTTTAATCAAGGTACTCGCATCAAGGTGATTGGTGTAGGCGGCGGCGGCGGCAATGCGGTGGCGCACATGATTGACTGCGCAGTGCAAGGCGTTGAATTTATCTGCGCCAATACCGATGCGCAGGCCCTGAGCAGCATTCCTGCCCACCGCATCATTCAACTGGGCACCACTGGTTTGGGAGCAGGCAGCAAGCCCGATCAGGGACGAGCTGTTGCCGAACTGGCCATTGAGGAAATCAAAGAGGCCATTGAGGGTGCGCACATGTTGTTCATTACCGCAGGCTTAGGGGGCGGGACGGGCACAGGCGCTGCTCCTGTGATTGCACGCGTAGCGCGTGAAAAAGGCATTTTGACCGTGGGCGTGATCACCAAGCCTTTTGGATTTGAAGGCAAGCTCCGCATGAGCAATGCGAACGAAGGGTTGAAGGAACTCGAAGCCAATGTGGATTCACTCATTGTGGTGCTCAATGACAAACTCCAGGAAGTATTGGGAGACGATGTTCTTCAGCACGAAGCCTTTGCCCATGCCAACGATGTCCTGAAAAATGCGGTAGGCGGTATTGCTGAAATCATCAACGTG
>CAIXMC010000076.1 GCA_903920405.1 uncultured beta proteobacterium | reverse complement strand
TGTGTTGATGCCCAAGATTGAACCAGCCACATCCATCGGGCAATAAAAAAAACGCAGTCCGAGCGATCGTCCTGCGAATTTATCCAGACATCTCAGGATGTGGTCAGTAATAAGTTCCCCAGTTGGCTCGTCAGATTTGGGCGCACTGCGTCGTTACAAATCGCTTATGTGGCATGGCCACACCGCGCGATTTTCGCATAGCATTGCCTCCCAACTCTGACGGCCAAATGGGGAACTTATTACTGACCACATCCTCAGGTGATGAATTCAGGCCGTTCAAGCCTGAATTCAACTTTGACTAATCACCAAAGCAAATACCCAAATCACGCCCTGTTTGCAAGGTGTCACAGTTGAGCGGAACACCTCGCATGTGACCTGCAACCTCTTCAAGCGCTACATGTTCTACGCCGTTCAGGCCAAGGGTCACCATCACACCGGTATGACCTTCATCCAAGGCACGCACAGCCGCAGCACCAAAGCGCAAGGCAGACAGGCGGTCAAACGAGGTGGGGCTACCGCCACGCAACAAATGACCCAGCACCACCACACGCGTTTCCTTGCCTGTACGATCGGCAATGCCTTGGGCAACGCGATCACCAATACCGCCCAAACGCTCGTCATGGCCGATTTCGGCACGGGCGATGATCTCGCGTTGACCATCTTTGGGCAGCGCACCTTCTGCGACCAACACAATGGAATACTGGCGACCGTCTTCGTCTCGCTCACGTATTTTTTCAGCCACTATGTCGAGGTCAAACCCGATTTCAGGCATCAAAATAATATGCGCATTGCTTGCAATGCCGGCGTGAAGTGCAATCCAGCCGGCGTAGCGCCCCATCACTTCAACCACCATCACGCGCTGATGGCTCTGGGCCGTGCTGTGAAGCCTATCGACACATTCAGTCGCAAAACCCACAGCGCTATCAAAGCCAAACGTAGTAAAGGTTTTGTCAAGATCGTTGTCAATGGTTTTGGGCACTCCCACCACAATCAGGCCCTTTTTATGCAAGGCATTGGCAATGGTTAGCGACCCATCTCCTCCAATGGACACCAGGGCATCCATTTCGTGGGTGACGAAGTAGGTCACAATTTCGTCGGATCGGTCAATTTCTTTTTCGGTGCCATCAGGTAAAGTAATGGGGAAATGCAGGGGATTGCCTTTGTTGGTGGTGCCCAGGATAGTGCCGCCCAAATGTCCAATGCCTCTGACCCGATCGCGCGTCAGACGCATCACGCCACCATCAGCGTAGCGCTCTGGAAACAAAATACCGTTAAATCCCTCACGAATGCCAAAACAAGCCCAACCCCGATTAGCCGCAGCAATGGCCACCGATTGAATGACAGCATTCAGGCCGGGTGCATCACCACCACCGGTATTGACTGCAATGCGTTTGATTTTACGTTTTATCATCAAGAAATACTCCTAAAATAATAGCTACTAGCGCTTGTTCTACAAGCGTTGAAGGACACTTAAATCCACAAAATGTACCCACTTCATGGCTGAATTCATCCATCCATTCGTGAATGATATTAGCACGGGTTAAACCGTGGCATCATGAGGTTGACTAAATAGTAGTACCACATTTGCAACGGTAAACTACTATATACTTGAAACATGTACTACTGTTGTAGTACATGGTGTAGTACATGATATTGTGCGCAATGGCTGCGCTAACACATAAATGAGGTTTAATGTATATGAAGAATCTGATACTGGCGGTAGTGTTTGTGATGGTTACAGCACTGTTAGGTAGCGTTGCGTGGGCATCCGAGCCTACCAAAGATGATGCGAAAGCTCTTGTGAAAGAAGCGGTCGCTTATGCAAAGGAAAATGGTCGGGAAAAATTCTTCACCGAAGTGAGAAACCCCAATGGAAAGTTCCATTTTAAAGAGGGTACCAAGAAGGGTCTCTACATTTTTGTTTACGACGAGAAGGGTGTTGTTCTTGCTCATGGGGTCAGACTCGAGCTCACTGGCAGGAATCGCTGGAATGACAAAGACCCCGACGGAAAGTACTGGATTCGGGAGTGGACAGACCTGGTTCACAAGAGTGGCAGCGGGTGGATAGCGTATAAGGAATTCAACCCTGCAGACAAGAACCAGATCATGGACAAATCATCCTTCGTCGAGCTACTGGATGGTATGGTCATCGGTTGCGGAATTTACGCAAAATAAATTCCAGACACATCTTGGAATTTCAGGCAGACTGGGTTCTTTTGTCAAGGCAGGCTCTATGCAATTGTGGAAGAACCTAAAAATTCGTCAGCAAATAATGACCGGCAGTGTCGTTATTGTTGTCGTCTGTGTCGCGTCGCTAGTTGCCACCTCCATTGCGTCCATCAAAACGAACGGAGTGAATGCCCTTCGTGAGAAGGGGGCAAGTCTCGCCATCATTACATCTGAAACGGTGAAACCGTCCGTACAGTACGACGTTGGCGAAGAAACCGAAAAGGTGCTCATCCAACTTCTTGCTGGAGACAAAGACGTCAGCGTCGCCGCAGTTGTTGTGAAAAATGCAAAAGGCGAGTACACCGTTACCAATCAGAAAACATCAAAAACTTATGAGACAGTTAATTTGGCGCAACCTCTGAAGCAGTTAGGATCGCATGCGCCAGATACAAAGGGTGTCACTGTCATTCTTGGTGCCAATGAATTGCAATTTTTAGCGGCGAAAATCGACCTCACAGCAAATGATGCCATTCAAGGCGGATATATGCTACTCGGTCTGAATACTGCGCGTATCTCCAACGAGCTTAGAAACATTACCATGATCATGACGATCATGGGTTTTCTGATGGGCATAGCCGGGGTAGCATCTGCCTATTTCATCGCGCTCAATATCACCAAGCCCCTGGGGGGCGAGCCAGCCTATGCGGCCAATATCGTTCGAGAAATATCGCAAGGAAATCTAACCATTGAGGTTGCGGCAGCGGAGGATGACAAGACAAGTTTACTTGCGGCAATAAAGGCAATGACGGAAAACCTCAGAGCAATGGTCGGTAATATTCGAGACACATCCTCTCAGGTCGCCAAAGCGGCAGCTCAGATTGCGGCAGGTGCCAGCCATTTGAGTCAATCGGCACACAGACAGGCATCAGCAGCAGTAGAAACGTCCAGCACCATGGTACAGATGGCAGCTTCAATCCAGACGGTAGCTGCCAATACCGATTCACTGGCCAGCAACGCTGACAAAATTTCCACTTCTATTCAGGAACTAGGAGCGTCCAGCGAACAAGTGGCTCAGAACGCTGAAGTTATGGCGTCGTCCGTATCTGAGACGTCAGTGACCATCAGACAGATGACCGCCTCCATCAAGCAAGTGGGGAGTAGCGTTAGCAGCCTCATGGAAGCCGCAAGTACCACCGCGTCTTCTGTTATGGAAATGGACAGCTCAATCAAGCAGGTAGAGCGCAACGCTCAGGACACCGCAGTCATTTCCGAAGGTGTTAAAAAAGATGCAGAGACCGGCAAGAAGGCAGTCGAGGCTACCATTGCCGGAATCAACGAGATAAAGCGGTCATCGCACATCACCTCGGAAGTCATCGAAACGCTCTCTGCCCGGGCTGATGACATTGGCAATATTCTGTCGGTTATCGACGACGTGGCCGGTCGAACCAACCTGCTGGCGTTGAATGCTGCAATCATTGCTGCCCGAGCTGGCGATCATGGCAAGGGGTTTGCCGTGGTCGCCGACGAGATTAAAAAGCTGGCCGAGCGGACTCGCAGCTCCACTAAAGAAATTTCAAAAGTTATTGGGGGAGTCCAGGATGAGACACGGCGCGCGGTCGATGCCATAAACTTGGCAGAGAAGAGCATCGCCGACGGCGAGATGCTTTCTCGGAGATCAGGCGAAGCACTGAACAAAATTGTGACCGGCGCTCATATGGCAACAGTTCAAGTAGGCAGCATTGCCATGGCCGCCGTAGAACAAGCACGAGGAAGCAAGATGATCCGGGAAGCCATCGAACGGGTATCCGAGATGGTGAGCCAGATTTCTGAAGCAGTGACAGAACAGGGACAGGGAAGTGGACTGATCATGTCAGCGGTGGAGAGCATGAATGAGGTGACGCGACAGGTGACCCTCGCCACACAGGAGCAAGCACTTTCTGCCAGACAGATTGCAGCGGCAGTGCGTCAGATGAATGGCATGACCGTGCAAGTAGCCAGTGCCACTGGAGAGCAGAAAAAGGACGGAGAAATGGTGGTGAAAGCCATAGAGAACATCAGCGACCTGGCTCATGAAAACCTCACCTTCGTGAACGAACTGTCTCAGTCGGCTGAAGGACTCTCTTCTCAGGCTATTAAATTGGAAGAAATGGTGGCTAGGTTCAAAGTGTAGGCTTCCCCCTTAAGGCGGGACAGAGATGAAATCAGATGCCTGCGCTTGTTACGGCTAATCAGCCAAATGTGTGAGCTTCCCCTGCCAAGAAAACCACGTGAGCGAATCAAACGTAACCCATTGATATTGCATTTGTCCCG
>CAIXMC010000075.1 GCA_903920405.1 uncultured beta proteobacterium | reverse complement strand
CGAATACTTCTCGCGGTAAGCCAACCCATATTCATGGAAGATATCCGCCAGTTCTAGCTCCATAATCCCGCCATCAGCTCATTAATGCGATTTGCGCTTTGGGTATTAATCGCTGTGGTGAGATGAGTATAGAGGGCGGTGGTTGCGGGGACGAATGACCCAAGTAGGCTTGGATCACCCGCAAATCTGTGCCCATTTCGAGTAGGTGGGGAGCGTAAGAATGACGGAGAGTATGAACCGTAGCCTCTTTATGGACTCCGCTTTGTTGGAGTGCAAGACAAAAAGCTCGCTGCGCACCGCTTTTATCCAAGGGCTGATCATCCAGCCTCTTTGATGGAAACAGCCATGTCTGGTTACGATGTGTACACCAATAGCGACGCAACCTTGCCAGGGCAACCTCGGGCAAAGGCACATGGGTGCATCTCTCAAACTGCAAGAACTTACCCTGCAAGTGGCAAAGACTGATAGCCAGGCATTCGAACAGGATGGAAACCTGAGAAATTGATCGTCTGGGTTTTGTGAGTTTTGATACCTTTTGACTTGGACAGTTTGGATATTTTGATCGATTTGCGGAAGTCAGCGCTCAGCAGTGGCCAGGCAGAATGCCAACGGTTGCTTTGGACCAGACTCCGCAAAGTAAGGATGGCCTGACCACCGGCATTGGCCCATGCCATGCCAGATCGTTTCAGGCGTTGTGTCACCAAGGTTTTGCAGCTGGCTTCCATCACACCGCTGGCAATGGGTAAATTCAAACGAATGTAATCAGGATAGTGCATGCGATGGTGTTGGTTACGGAAATAAGTTAGCTCAGCCTCTAAACGTTTGCGACGATTACCTTTGGCGGTGCTGGACTGAAAACGCAAGACACGAAGGATCAGTATTGCACCGCCATCCGTTTCTTTGAGCTTCGTTTTCAGGCGGTCAAAATACTGCTTGCTTTCTGGAGTGCTTTCGCCCCAAGCCGCATCGCAGCCTCTTTTGAGATGCTCACAGGCATGGTAGTAATCAACAATTTCAAGCGGCGGTTCGAGTGATGCGGGTAGCAGGGCTTCAATGTCGTTCATAAGACGCCAGTTGTCCTTGGCCCCATCGGCCAGGTGGATACGCCGTAGATTGGGTCTCAAGGCCAAAATGCTGGCAACTTCAGTTTCCAATTGCTGTTGCAAGGTCACTTTTTTGTTTTCTGGCATCCGCGCATAGCGCACCGTTTGTAAGCGCGCCGCTTCTCGGTCATATAAACTGACGGTGCCACAGCCAACTTCCTTGTATCCAGTGGGTCCACTGGCGTGTTTTCCGGGCTGTTCGGTCTTTTCAAGCTTGTCAACCCCGCGAATCGGAGCCATGACACCATCAACGGAAATTGCAAGCACATCTGCATGCGTTGGAACCGTTTCAGCCTGGCGCAGTTGGGCTTCCCAAATGGTGCGGTGGGTTTCCCAGTGCGGAGAGAGGGCCTTTGTCAGCCGATCAAGACTGCTCCGGGACGGCTGCATGTTACCGATCTCGGCAAACAGGGCCTCACTTTCGCCTGGTGTGAGATGCGCCATTGCATAGGCTCCCTGTCGTGCAGCGCGAGGCGTGAAATAGCCAGAAATTAGACCGCTGCGTAATTCCATCGGACATAGGGTTTTGTCTTTGGCGTTCACGCCAACATAGAGATGGCGCTCCACGGTGACACAACCCGCTGCCGTCAAATAGGTCTCAGAAGAACAGCGACCTTTTCGATAGGTCTTTTTCTCCACCGTGATTTCCTCAGCCGTGACATCATAGCGGCTTAATTCTTCTTGTACCAATTCGCACTCCAGGAGCATGACCGCCTTATGAAGTTCTTGTTCGTAGTCTTCGAAATCGTTCATGTCAGGCAGTTCAGCTGGCTGCCCAGCCCATTTTTGACGTCGTTTCTGGAGCAATTCGGCAAGTTGCTTTGCCGCAGCACTATGCAAAAAAATGTCGGTATGGCAAAATTCCATTGGTAGCCTTTGCTTTGAGTAGGGTTTTCGTCGAACTCTTACTTTCATGCAAGGCTACTATTTTGTCAATACTTTCTGCGTTTTCAGAGATGCACCCATGTCACATTGTCAAATCATATCGGCAGCGTAATGAGGCAGATTGGCTTACATACTTCAGCAGGCTGCCGAGGGGATATGACACAGGTTAGAGCATCGCTTCCAGAGTCGCCTTGCGGTCGGCGAAAGACGAATCGGATTGCAGAGGCGGACATTCGGTCAAAAGTCGCTTCTGCTGCACCACTGCAACGGCAAACGCCAGACAGGTGGCTTCTTCGCACTGACCACAGTTGGTGCGCGGCAGCAGCTCCCAAATGTCCAGGTGGCGCGGGGCACGTTTTTTGGCCGTTACAGCAGTCAGTTCGTCACGTTTCTCCCAGACGGTATTGATCGCATCCTTGAGCGCGGCAAACAACTCCAGCCCTTCTGCCGTATCTACCACCTGCGTGATGGTCACGTTGTCAGTATAGAGTGTCATAAATCCGTGCGGGCGGCGGAAGGTCAGGGTGGATGTTTCTGGGTTCCAGGCAATCACACCCGGTAAGGTGGCCAGGTAAGGTAAGACCACGCCCAGTGTTTGGGCGGGTTTACCAATCACGATACACCTGCCCGGTTCTGCCAGGCAGGGCAGCGTTTTCGTGAGTGTGATACTCTCGAGATAGGTCATATTTTCTCAGCCAATCGCCGGGGCTTCGATGATCAGGTCATCCAACGCGGCGCGCTTCTCGGCATATTGTATTTCGGTCAATGGCGGGCAATCGGCCAGCTTCCTTTGCGAAACCGCCAGCTTGAGCGCGAAGGAGTAACATGTCGGCTCACCACACTGCCTGCAGTTGGTATTTGGTAAAAGTTTGTAAATTGCCATTGGCGCAGGCCGCCGCCGGGTGGAATGATCTGGCACGATTTCAGCGCGGCGTTCCCAGGTGCGGTTGAGCAGGTCAATCAAGCCTTTGACTTCCTTCTCAGCACCCTCGCGGTCTTCCACATTGCTGGTGGCAATTTCATAGGCATGAAAAGCAATGTTGTGCCCACCCTTTTTCCAGGTGAGCGCCTTGGCTTCGGGTAGATAGACTGCACCGCGCAGGGTGGCGTTGAGATAAGGCAGGAGTTCTGCAATGTCGACGTTCAGCCGCGCCCGAGAGGCGTAACGTTCCGCGCCAGGATCGCAGGGCGGGGTGAATATTTCCAGTTCATAATTTTCAATCAACATGCAGCCTCACATTTATCTCGATATTGAATTTGTATGGTTTCACGGTTTGGATTGAGTGCTATTTTAAGGGAACTTCAGGTGCTGCTGGCGCTGAACGGGGATGGACTGATCCCGATCAACATCGAAATCGATTTGCGAGGGGTCATTTGCGCGCTTTCATTCAAACTGACCCCAATTCTGGTCGTATCCAAAGATTTAAATATTTGCGGTTGACCCACGTCAACCGGCCAATTATT
>CAIXMC010000074.1 GCA_903920405.1 uncultured beta proteobacterium | reverse complement strand
CACGTCTGCGCAATTTTCTGCTGCACTTTGACCATGAAGGCAAAACCATTGGCATAGATGCTGCGCGCTATGAGTTCTTTGTCTACCGGCAATTGCGCAAACGATTGGGCAATGGTGACATTTACTTGGACGACAGTGTGCGGCATCGGCGCTTTGACGACGACTTGGTGTCCATGGAGGCCAAGGCCGACGCACTCAAGGCGCTGAACATCCCCTGGTTGCGCCAATCCGTTGACACAACACTGGCGGCACTACACACAGAGCTCGATACCCAGTGGCACGCGTTTGACTCTGAACTGCGCAGCGGCAAACTAAAGCACTTGGAGTTTGACCCAGTGGCGAAAACGCTCAAGTGGCACCGACCCAAAGCAGACAATGACAAGAAAGTCGAGCAAGCCTTTTACGGCCAGTTCCAGGCATGTGACTTTACGGACATTTTTCGGTTTGTTAAGGAGCAGTGCCACTTCATGTCGGCCATGAAACCTTTGCAGCCACGCTACGCCAAGAAGATCGCCGATGAGGACAGCTTGATGGCGGTGATTATTGCCCAGGCCATGAACTACGGCAATCTGAAAATGGCTCAGACCAGCGACATCCCCTACCATGTCCTGGAGGCCACATACCAACAATACATACGCCCGGCCACACTGACGGCGGCCAGTGACATCATCGGCAATTTCATTGCCAGTCTGCCTATCTTCCCGTACTACTCTATCGACATGGACGTGCTCTATGGCAGCGTGGACTGGCAAAAATTCACGACAAGTCGCCCCACGCTCAAGGCGCGTCATTCACGTAAATACTTTGGCAAGGATAAGGGAGTCGTCGCCTACACGCTCCTGGCCAACCATGTGGCGCTGCAAACCGAGTTGCTCAGTGCCAACCAGCACGAAAGCTACTGGGTTTTCGATATTTGCTACAACAACACATCCGACATTACGCCCACCACCATCACGGGCGACATGCACAGCATCAATATGGCCAACTTTGCCATCCTGCACTGGTTTGGCATGAACTTGGCACCGCGCTTTACGAACCTGCAAGCTCAGTTGGCGCACTTGTATTGCGGTCCACAACAGGACGGATACGCGGACTTTTTGATTCAGCCAGTAGGCAAAATTGACAGCTGCTTGATTTCCTCGAGAAGGAGAACCTTGATTACATTGCCGCCACACTTGGCCTCAAAGACATGCGCCAAAGCGTGCTGATGCAAAAAATCTGCACGCTGTCCGGGCATAACCGCACGCGCCGCGCCCTCTTTGAGTACGACAAACTGATTCGCAGTATTTACACGCTGCGATACCTCCGTGATCCCAAGTTGCAGCGCGATGTACACCGCAGCGAAAACCGCATTGAGTCCTACCACCAGTTGCGCGCCACCGTGGCCAAGGTCAATGGCCGCAAAGAACTGAGCGGGCGCACCGACTTGGAGGTGGCCATCAGCAACCAGTGCGGTCGCTTGCTTGCCAATGTTGTGATTGCCTACAACTCGATTCTGCTGTCGGGGATGGTGAACCGGTTTCTCGCCGAAGGCAACGAAAAAGCGCTGGACATGCTCAGGCGTATCTCACCGGCGGCATGGGTGCATCTGCATTTCCTTGGGCATTACGCCTTTCGGGATAAGCGCAATCCGATTGACTTGGACGCGATTTTGGCGGCGATTGTCTGGGTGTGAGGGCTGTTTTTGTGAAACAGACAACTTTCGTCAGTTTGGAATTAATGCCAAAACTAGGAATGCACGGAAAACGGGTGTTTTCTGTCAAAAAAGTACCGCCCGTATTGGCTTTTCGGTCAATTCTGAAAATTTCGTGGATTCCGGCTTAGTACCCCT
>CAIXMC010000073.1 GCA_903920405.1 uncultured beta proteobacterium | reverse complement strand
CATCCTAAGTGGGAAGCCGTTATTTAGGATGTGGTCACTCACGGTTCGCTGATTTCAAAAGCAAGTTCTTCAGATTGCACAATGGCACTGCTGATGGTCATGTAGCAGCGGCTTCCAGCCGCTGACGCTGGCAAAGCGGCAAGATGCCGCTTCCACTACAGGCAATACTATTTATTTAATAGCTGTCAACGCTTATCCAGCAACGGCTAGAGCCTATTTATTCATTAAATTTCGAAAGCAGTTTGATGGGTTGGGTACTATCCGCTTCCTGACCTACTATTTTCATGTCCACATCCCCCAACACCGATTTGAACCTGGCTCAGCAAGAGGCCGTGAACTACCTGCATGGCCCCTGCCTGGTGCTAGCCGGTGCAGGTTCAGGCAAAACGCGCGTGATCACCCACAAAATTGGCCGATTGATTCAGTCGGGCTTAAGCGCCAAACGAATCATTGCCATCACATTCACCAACAAGGCAGCCGCCGAGATGCGTGAGCGCGCCCGTGGGCTGATGGGAAAGGCCGTCAAAGAGGCTGTGATTTGCACTTTTCACGCACTGGGCGTTCGTATGTTGCGTGAAGATGGCGCTGCCATTGGCCTGAAATCACGGTTTTCCATTTTGGACAGCGATGATGTCACCAGTATTTTGAAAGATGCCGGCGGCAGTGTCGATGCGGCTACGGCGCGTCAATGGCAATGGACCATCAGCTTGTGGAAAAACCAGGGTTTGAACGCAACTGCCGCTGCCCTTCAAGCCAGCACAGACGACGATCGTCAGGCCGCCCGTGTGATGGCGCACTATGAAGAACGTTTGGCGGCGTACCAAAGTGTTGATTTTGATGACCTGCTGGGTTTGCCGTTGAAGTTGCTACAAAATCACGAGCACGTCAGACAGAAGTGGCAAGGGCTGGCGGGTCATATTCTGGTGGATGAATACCAGGACACCAACGCTACGCAATATGAGTTGTTGAAGCTGTTGGTCGGCGGCAATGACCCCAAAGAAGCGCGTTTTACGGCGGTGGGAGATGACGATCAGTCCATTTACGGCTGGCGCGGCGCCACACTGGATAACCTGAAAAAATTGCCACTGGATTTCCCCAGCCTCAAAGTGATCAAGCTGGAGCAAAACTACCGCTCCACCTCGGCCATTTTGCGAGCAGCCAACAACGTGATTGGCCCCAACCCCAAACTGTTTGTTAAAAATTTGTGGAGCGATTTGGGCGAAGGCGAGCCTGTTCGGGTCATTGATGCCGATTCCGAAGAACACGAAGCCGAGCGTACCGTGGCACGCATTCAAAGCCTGCGCGCCAGCGGCACGACCAGCGGCGGACTTCAGTTCAAGGAATGGCGAGATTTTGCCGTGCTGTACCGCGTCAATCACCAAGCCAAACCGTTTGAGAAAGCGCTGCGCAAAGCACAAATCCCCTACAAAGTGTCGGGTGGCACGAGCTTTTTTGACCGCGCAGAGGTCAAAGACCTGTGCGCATGGTTCAGACTGTGGATCAACAACAATGATGACCCCGCCTTCTTGCGAGCCGTCACCACGCCCAAACGTGGCATTGGTCACCAAACGCTGGCGCAACTGGGAGACTTTGCCAATCGCTACAAAGTCAGCATGTTTGAGGCTTTATTTTCATCCAGCCTATCGAGTGTCATTTCAGGCAAGGCACTGGGCAGTCTGCATGAATTTGGCCGCGAGATCAATGACCTTGAATTTCGCGCCCGCCAAACCCTGGGCGCAGAGGCTGCCAAGACTTTTCTGCTTGATTGGCTCAAAGACATTGCATTTGAAAAATACCTTTACGACGGTGAAGACAGTGAAAAATTGGCAGCAGCTCGCTGGAGCAATGTGCTGGACTTTTGTGACTGGATG
>CAIXMC010000072.1 GCA_903920405.1 uncultured beta proteobacterium | reverse complement strand
CGATGCGTTCCTGGCTTGAAATGTTGTAGGGGCGAACTTCACTACTGTCATGCACCTCTTCCGTGAGCCTTTGACTCTCACCAGTGACACCTTCCAGCAGGGCATCAACTTCTTCCTGGGATAGGAAAGACTCACTCATATGACGTGTCGGAAAAATTCATTGAATGACAAGACTGGAAAATAAAACGCCTGTGACAGGATATTCGACAACTTGTCGCCTCTTTTTTTTCTTTTTTGTACCTGTTTCTTCTTCTTGTTCCTCGGCATCACCTCCAAAGGGCACAGAAGCTTCACGCAAAATAGCGTCAATCAATTTTTGCTTTCCATCCGCACTCAGCAGTTCCTCTGATGTCTTTTGCGATAGCAAAATCAAAACACCGCTGCGAATGGTGGGCAAATACGCCTTGACCGACTCAGCAGATTTAGCATCGGACAACTCAAAAATGATTCCCACCTGAGCCACTTTCTCGCCGCCTTCGTCTGCGAGGTTCACCACCATATTATCAAGCGGTAGATAGACAGGCGGTGCTTTGGGAACGCTGTGATCGACTACCTTTTTTACCACAGGGTTAGAGTGAGCAGCAGGGGCTTCTGATGAACCATCGTCTGTATGTTTCTTGTTCAACATCAAAAATGCAACACCACCACCTAAAACCAATACAACAACCAACCCAATGATAAGAAACAGCTTTTTATTACTTTTGACCGGTGGAGTAGTGGCATTTGCGCCTGCATCTGCATGTTTGGTAGCCACGATTTATCCTTTGCAAAAATTCAATTCTGATGTGAAACGATCCCAAGTCTAACGTCACGCAAAAACGTCCAGCGATCGACCTACCGACACATGCCTCATGCCAGGGGCAGCGACTGGCGTTGCCACCGTCTTGACAAAAACTGCTTTTTTTCCATCTGTGCGTTGCCGTGGTGTATGGGTGTGAGCGCTGTCGCGTCCAGAGCCTCCTATTGACACACCTGCCAATTGCAAGCCTTGATCGGCCAACAGATCACGCAGTTGCGTGGTTGCGTTTTCAAGCGCCAGGCGCACTTCGGGCTGATCACTGCGAAACGCAATTTGAGCTTGATCGCCCTGCATGGAAATACTGACTTCAACAGGCTTATCACCAAAGCCGTCGAGCTTTAATTCTGCGCTTTGCACACCTTGTGTCGCCCAATACGTCACAGTTTCTGCCACTGCCGTATCAGGCACAGTAGCCAAAGTGGCGGTCACTTGCTGGTCAATATTCAATGAATCGGTTAGGCCAAAATAAGATACAAATGCCCCTTCAAGACCAGTCTCGGTTTTGGACGAAGATTTAAAGGCCAAACGATCCCCCATGCCTGCTAACACCTCTGGCATTCCCGCTGTCTGCACAAAAGTATCTGCCAGCGGCAGGGACCACGTCTTCACATCTGACTTTCTGGTGTCATGCAGAGATTGTGCAAAACTGACACCGCTTTGTGTGGCAGGTGTGTGCTTATTGGGTGACATGGCGCTATCACCCACAGAAAGCATTCCACTGGCCATCCCCGCGAGGTTATCGGATGGGATCGTGTGGGTTGGAAGGCTTGGGGGACTGGACTCGGCTGTCTCAGCAGTTGCATGAGACATTGCCACAGGCTTGAACCGATTTTCAGGTGCAAATAAGACCGTGGCAGTACCCATTTGAACGGATGCATTGGTTGCATTGGTGATGCCTACACCTAGAGTGTCATCGGGTAAGGCTGTGTCAATGACGGATGTGTCCTCTGGCGGCAAATTCGTCAGCACCGAAAAATCGCTACCGGCACTCGCAACATCTGACTTTCTGGTGTCATGCAGAGTTTGCTCAAAACTGACACCGCTCTGTGTGGCAGGTGTGTGCTTATTGGGCGGCATGGCGCTATCACCCACAGAAAGCATTCCGCTGGCCATCCCCGCGAGGTTATCGGATGGGATCGTGTGGGTTGGAAGGCTTTTGTGACTGGACTCGGCTGTCTCAGCAATTGCATGAGACATTGCCACAGGCTTGAACCGATTTTCAGGTGCGGATAAGACCGTTAAGACCGTGGCAGTACCCATTTGAACGGACACATCGGTTGCATGAGTGATACCCACGGTGTCATCGGGTAAGGCTGTGTCAATGACGGATGTGTCTTCTGGCGGCAAATTCGTCAGCACCGAAAAATCGCTAACGGCACTTGCAGGCAGGGCATCTGCCTTCACTGACACATCGGTTGAATCAGAAATATCCACACCGTTATTAGATACAGGGTTCGGTTCTAACTGATGTGTCTGCGCATAGGCCGCAAATCCCCCCCTCCCCCCTGTTTTCAAAGTGGGGAGCAAGTCACCTTCATTCTGAGATGTTTCACTGCCTTTTCCCAGCTTTGAAAGAGGGGTGTAGATGGGATTTGATGTCCTCAAGGGCAATGGCACATCCGTTTGAATCGTACTCTTGGGTACTACGGTTTCAATAGCGGAAGTGTTTTCAGAAAAACTATTCATCAATGCCGAAAAATCGCCAGGGGTGCTTAAAAGCGTGGCATCTGTCTTGGCTGAAGCCTTCGTTCCATAGCGATCAGCAGAAAGTGTGCTGCGTATTTGAACAGCGTGCATGTGTGATTCGATGCTCATGACGTTTCCTCTGTTCGTTGTTGAAGTGACCGCTGCATTTGCTGTGCGGCAAATTCATCCGAGTGCTTTTGCTCCTGACGCTGTTGTTGTTGTTTCAACCCCATTTCTTTGCTGGCCAAGACTTTTTTGAAACTTGACAGACGTAACTCGGCATCCAAAACAATTTGTCGGGTATTCGCTACTTTTTTATCCAAAGCTCCCAGAGTTTCATCTTGCAATTGGATAGCCTGATGCAAACGCTCCATGAATTGACGGTGGTGGTGCATCAATTCAGGTGTGGTGCCCTGTTGTGCACGAAGTGCCCAGCGTTGATCTGTTTCACTTGCGTACTGTTGCAACTGCGTCAGTTGATCGCGCCCGTTCGCCAGTGTGCGCAATGCAATTTGCCACTGTGATATGGCTCGGTCGCGCTGAACATGAGCAAACTCAATGGCCAAGGACAAACCTTTAAAAATAGACATCATGGCTCCTGTATTGGATCATTTCACGCCCATGACCGAAGCCATGTTTTGCACACTGGTCTCCAGACTGGCGGCCTCAAACATGCCTTGCTGTAAAAATTCACGCATAGGCACTTGCAACGCAATGGCTTCATCGAGTGCAGGGTCTGACCCATGAATGTAGGCACCGAGTTGAATCAAATCCCGTCCCTTTTCATAGCGCGAATAAATAGCCCGAAAATTTCGCGCCAACTCAAAATGCTCGCGCGATGCCACGTTGTGCATCACGCGTGAGGCAGATCGCTCAATGTCAATAGCCGGAAAGTGACCGGACTCGGCCAGTGTGCGTGACAACACCACATGCCCGTCCAAAATAGCGCGTGCGGCATCTGCAATGGGATCCTGCTGGTCATCGCCTTCGGCCAGAACGGTGTAAAACGCAGTGATAGAGCCTATGCCGTGCAGCCCGTTACCACTGCGCTCCACCAATTGGGGCAGTTTGGCAAAACACGAAGGCGGGTAGCCCTTGGTGGCTGGAGGTTCGCCAATGGCTAAAGCAATTTCACGCTGCGCCATGGCATAGCGCGTCAATGAATCCATCAGCAGCAACACATGTTTGCCTTTGTCACGAAAACTCTCGGCCACCGCTGTAGCATACGCAGCCCCTTGCAAACGCAACAAAGGGGGGGTATCAGCAGGAACAGCCACAACCACGGATCGCGCACGACCTTCCTCGCCCAAAATATCTTCAATAAATTCCTTGACTTCACGACCCCGCTCGCCAATCAACCCCACCACAATGACATCTGCCTGGGTGTAGCGTGCCATCATGCCCAGCAAAACGCTCTTACCTACCCCTGAGCCTGCAAACAAGCCCAAACGCTGGCCTTGCCCAACCGTGAGCAAGGCGTTGATAGCACGAATGCCGGTATCTAGAATATTGCGCACCGGCGCACGATCCATGGCGTTGATGGGGGTGCGATCCATGGGGGCTGATGTCACATTCTGTAGCGCTCCTTTGTAGTCCAGCGGCGCACCCATGGCATCGACCACCCGTCCCAACAAGCCATCGCCCAAAGGCAAACACAATGCGCCATGTGCCATCACGCGCAGTTCAGATCGACGCTCGCCTAGCCGAGGCACAGGCACATAAGGGGGGGCTGTTTGCACACTTGCACCACTCGAAAGTCCATGCACATCACCTGCAGGCATTAAAAAAGCGCGTTCCCCTGAAAAACCAACCACTTCCGCCAACACAGGTGTTTGCGATGCCATACGAATCCAGCACTGTGAACCGACGGGGACTCGAATGCCCACCGCTTCAAGCACCAAGCCAGCCAGTCGGGTCAGCGTGCCACGCACTTCCAGCGTGTTGGTGCTTTGGACATGGTGTTTGGCATCTGCCAAAAACGATTGCCAGGTGGATTTAGCTTGGCTCATCTTGTGTCTCCCAAGCACTGTCCAAACCCAGGCTGGCCACAGCACGTTGCCAGCGCTTTTGCAAACTGGCATCGACCACTGTGCCGGCAGATTCAATGTGGCAGCCGCCAGGCAGCATGGTGTTGTCGGCACGCAGGGTGATCTGCATGTCGGCAAATTGATTTTTTACCAAGGGCAAGAACACTTCAACATCTGACGGGTTCATGCGAAGAACAGCACTTTTATGCTCTGCACCCAATAAATCAAGCGCTTCACGAATCACAGGAATGAGCACATGAGGGTTGATGGACAACTCCTGACGCAACACCTGGCGTGCCACTTCACACGACAGTTCCAGCACACCTTGGGCCATGACCTGTGCAGCATCAGCCAGATCACTTTGGGTTTTGGCCAAAACCGAGATCAGGCGATCTGCCTCCCGGCGTGCCTGGTTGGCCAAAAAATCGTCCATTTGTTGTTTGTACTTCTGCTGCAATTCAGCCTTGGCCAAGTCATAACCCTGTGCGTGTCCCGTCTTGTGCCCCTGCGCCCTGCCTGCGGTAAATCCGTCTTGATAACTTTTTTGCAGATTTTCTGCGGTTTGAGTTTCCAGCAGGGCGGCCTCTCTGTCCTTCATCTGGGCGGCCAGCACTTGAGTCGCGGTTTCAATGGAACCAAAATTCCACTGCTCCACGTTACTGATCTCTTCGCCGGGAATAAAACGTGAATAGTTGCGCGTACTCATACCATGGCGTCGTCACCGCCGCCGCCGAGCACAATCGTGCCCTCGTCGGCTAAGCGGCGAACTGTTTTCAAAATTTCTTTTTGCTGTGCTTCCACTTCTGACAGACGCATCGGCCCGCGCGATTCCAGGTCTTCACGCAAGGATTCTGCCGCCCGAGATGACATATTGGCCAAAAATTTCTCCTTGAGTTCAGGTTGAGCACCCTTGAGTGCCACGATCAACACATCAGATGACACTTCCTTGAGCAGCGTCTGAATGGCTTTGTCATCCAATTTGATGACATCATCAAACACAAACATCTTGTCCATGATTTTTTGAGCCAGATCAGGGTCATGGTTGCGTATAGACTCAATCACCGTACCTTCAATGGCTGTCCCCATCAAGTTAATCATTTCAGCAGCCGACTTGACACCGCCCAGAGACGATTTGCGCATCTTATCGCCCCCTGCGAGCACATTGAACAGAACCTCGTTCAGGTCTTTCAAAGCCAAAGGTTGAATACCTTCCATGGTGGCCACACGCAGCATAACTTCGTTACGCTGACGTTCTGTGAAAAACTTAAGAATATCAGCCGCCTGATCAAAATCCAAATGTACCAAAATGGCCGCCACAATTTGCGGATGTTCATTGCGCAGCAATTCAGCCACAGAAGAAGGGTCCATCCATTTCAGGCTCTCAATGCCCGAAACATCCCCCCCTTGCAAAATGCGGTCAATCAACAAGGCAGCTTTGTCGTCACCCAAGGCACGTTTCAGCACGGAACGCACATAGTCGCTTGAGTTGGAGATCAATAAACTCTGCGCTGCGGCCACACTGGTGAACTTGTCAATCACTTCATTGACCCGTTCGCGCGTGATGGTTTTTGTTCTTGCAATGGCCTCGCCGAGTTTTTGAACCTCTTTGGGAGACAGATGCTTAAAAACTTCTGAGGCTTCTTCTTCCCCCAAAGACATCATCAAAATGGCGGCATCTTCAAGTCCGTCGGCTTGTTGTGGCATGGTAAAAATGTCCTATTCAAATTTTGGTCGTTTCTGACATGGCGGTGTCATGAGGGAGCTTCGCCGTTGATCCAGGATTTGACAATGTTGGCAACTGCTGCCGGATTGTCACGCGTTAATTTGCGGGCTTCTTCAAGCGCCAGCTCTGCAGGTGTGGGCGGTGCGGGCAAGCTCGAACTGCCTTGCCCCGGCCCTTCGAGCAGTGGCCGATCTGGCTCTTCTGATTCAAGAGCATCCAAATGCCCGTCTGACTCCGCTTCACTCACAGGCTCAAGCAGAGGTTGCGTCATGGCCTTTAAAGCGGGGCGCACTGCCCCCAACAGCACCAGCGCCCCCAACAACAATGTGCCCAGTGGCCATGCCAACGCTCGCACCATGTCGAGAACTTCTGGACGCTCCCACCACGGTATATCAACCACGTTCGCTTTGTCGTCGGTAAAGGCTGCGTTCATCAAATTGACAGAATCGCCTCTGTCTTTGTTAAAACCAATGGTTTCGCGCACCAACGCCGTCATTTTTGTCAACTGCTCATCGCTGATGGGCACTGCGCTGGTTTTACCCTTGGGATCAGTCACATTTTGGTGGTTAATGACCACTGCTGCGCTGATGCGTTTGATCATGCCTGTGGCCCCTCGCACCACACGAACTGTTTTATCCACTTCGTAATTGATGATGGACTCACGCCTGGCACCGTTCGCAGCAGAGGCAGCCCCTGCTGCCACTGGCGTTTGAGCCGCCCCATTGATTTGTGCGCCTGATGGACCTGGCGGTTGGTTTGTTGCAGCACCTGGGACACCCGTAGGCGGCTGGTTGGCAGCCAGTGTGCTCTCTAGCGTTTGCTGGCTGCGAACGCTCGATGAGTCAGGCATTTGGTTGGGTTTGTAGGCCTCAGTGGTGGACTCGGATTGTGAAAAATCCAGCTCTGCTGTCACTTGCGCCCGAATGTTTTTGCGCCCTACCACAGGCTCCAGAATGTCCAGAATCCGGTTGGTGTAGAGCTGCTCAATTTGTTGCACATGCTGCAACTGCTGTGCATCCGCCCCTAAGCCTGCTTCCTGATCTGGCGGTGTTGATAAAAGTTTGCCCGTATCGTCAAGAACACTCACGGCCTTGGGGTCCATCTCGGGAACACTTGACGACACCAAATGCACAATACCTGCCAACTGTGCCCGGTCCAAGCTGCGCCCAGCATTCAAGCTCACAAGTACCGATGCCGACGGTTTTTGCTGATCCCGAAAAAAACCGTTTTGGTTGGGCAATGCCAAATGAACCCTGGCACTTTGCACCGACGACAGCGCCTGAATGGATCGTACCAATTCACCTTCCAGACCCCGCTGAAACGTCAAACGCTCCTGAAATTGCGTCATACCAAAGCGATTGGCCGTGTCCATCAACTCAAAACCAGTGACTGCACCCTTGGGTAAACCCAGCGAAGCCAGTTTAAGACGGGTGTCATATACCATATTGGCAGGCACCAAAATAGACCCTCCGCCCGTTCCATACTGGTAGGGCACATTCATTTGCGTTAGCTGGGCAACGATGGCACCGCCATCTTTATCAGGCAAGTTAGCATACAGCACGCGCCATTCGGACTGGCGTCCCATCACCAAACCAATGACGGCAATCGCCACAAACAACACAATACCCACCGCCAAACGGATTCTTTGTGCCCGATCCAGCCTTCCCACGCGCTGGGCAAAGGTAGGCTTCTCAGGGACAGTAAGAGCGTCAGTCGTAGACATTTTTCATGGCAATAGCAGCAGTAGGGATGAGAAGGCAGATCCGGTACGGCTGATTATTGACTTTGCATGCCAAAAACTTGAGCTTGAAAAGGATGGTTTTTACCCGCTTATTCAAATTTATGTTTGGCGAATACCATCATTAGCATTCATACACTTTCTTGACACCATTATCCTAGATTCCTCAATTGACCGCTTATTATCTTCACTAAACCGTTATGAAAATTGATATTTGTTACTTCGATGGAGTTCACCCTTTGGGTGAGAGCGCTACGCACCCGATTGAGCTACTGGCGACGCGTCTGGGGGTGTTGTTCCTCCTTGCAGGCAGTAGCCTGCAGCGTCGTCACGCCTACCCAGACGCGCCGCCAGTAGCCCACTCGGGCGCGTTCAACTGAGGAATCTAGGATTATGAACATCAAACTCACTCCCAATGCATTGCCATCGACTATTCGCCCAAACCTCTTGGGTGCATCGTCCCTGGCACGCAGCGGAAGTGTTACGTCTCCTGGCGGATTTGGCACAGCGCTCAAAGATGCACTGAACTCTGTCAGTGCGTCCCAAAAGAACGCCAGCCAACTTCAAAAAGAAGTTCAATTGGAAAACCCCAAAGTCAGTCTGGAAGAAACCATGGTGGCCATGCAGAAAGCACAGATTGGATTTCAAGCCACGCTGCATGTGCGCAACCGCATGGTTCAAGCTTATACCGACATCATGAACATGCAGGTCTAAGGATGTGGTCAGTAATAAGTTCCCCATTTGGCTCGTCAGATTTGGGCGCACTGCGTCGTTACAAATCGCTTATGTGGCATGGCCACACCGCGCGATTTGCGCCTAGCATTGCATCCCAATTCTGACGGCCAAATGGGGAACTTATTACT
>CAIXMC010000071.1 GCA_903920405.1 uncultured beta proteobacterium | reverse complement strand
GCTCGTAGAAATGGTGATGGATGATGACACCTGGCACTTGGTCAAGCACACCAACAAAGTGACTGGTTTTGTGGGAGGTGGTAAAACACGGCCTTCGCCTATTTCTGAGGCTGAAGTTCTCAAGATTGTCAGTCAAATGCACGCGGGAACTGACAAACCTCGTCACAAAGTTGAGTTTATGGTGGGTGAAAATGTCCGCGTGACTGAAGGCCCGTTTGCTGACTTTAACGGTTCGATTGAAGATGTTAACTACGACAAAAGCAAGGTTCACGTTGCTGTAACCATTTTTGGCCGGTCAACTCCAGTGGAACTTGACTTTTCCCAGGTTGAGAAAACGTAAAGTTCATCACATCCATGTGTCAATTTTCGCGCTTTTCGACTCGGCGCGATTGATATTTTGAGTCGTTCATCACGGGGAGCTTCAATCTGCGATCTGTCGCAGTTTCAGGCATTACCACCCGTCAGGAGAAAATTATGGCAAAAAAAATCGTCGGCTTTGTCAAACTGCAGGTTCCTGCAGGCAAGGCCAACCCATCTCCCCCTATCGGCCCTGCATTAGGCCAGCGTGGGTTGAATATCATGGAGTTTTGCAAGGCATTCAATGCCCAAACTCAAGGGATTGAACCCGGCTTGCCGCTGCCGGTGGTGATCACTGCATTTGCTGACAAGAGCTTTACTTTCGTCATCAAGTCGCCACCATCGACTGTGCTGATTAAAAAGGCAGTCAAAATTGACAAGGGGTCAGCGCGTGCCAACAAAGACAAAGTTGGCAAAATTACACGCGAGCAGCTTGAAGAAATTGCCAAGACCAAAATGAAAGACCTGACTGCTGCCAACCTGGATGCAGCCGTTCGTACGGTTGCTGGTTCTGCCCGCTCGATGGGTGTCATTGTGGAGGGTGTGTAAATGGCACGCTTGACTAAAAAACAAAAGGTATCCAATGGCAAGGTGGACAGCGGCAAGCTGTATGCCATCGGTGATGCGTTCGGTTTGATCAAACAATTTGCAACAGCCAAGTTTGATGAATCCATCGATGTTGCCGTGCAACTGGGCATTGATGCCAAAAAATCAGACCAAGTTGTTCGCGGTGCAGTGGTGATGCCTCACGGTACGGGCAAATCCAAGCGCGTTGCCGTGTTTGCTCAGGGTGCCAAGGCCGAAGAAGCCAAGGCTGCAGGTGCTGACATCGTCGGCATGGATGACCTTGCTGCCCGCATCAAAGCCGGTGACATGCCTTTTGATGTGGTGATTGCTGCACCCGATGCCATGCGTGTGGTTGGAACTTTGGGGCAGATTTTGGGTCCTCGTGGTTTGATGCCTAACCCCAAAGTGGGCACCGTCACCCCCGATGTCGCCACGGCTGTCAAGAACGCCAAAGCTGGTCAGGTACAGTTTCGTGTCGATAAAGCTGGCATTGTTCATGGCACTATTGGCCGTCGATCATTTGAAAATGATAAGTTGCAAGGCAATTTATCAGCTTTGGTTGATGCCCTGGTCAAGGCCAAACCGGCGACCAGCAAGGGTGTCTATCTGCGCAAGATGGCTGTGTCCAGCACAATGGGCGTGGGTGTGCGGGTCGATTTGCAGACCGTGAAGGTCTGAGATAAAGATATCTGGTGGCCCCAAAGGGCTGCCTGATGTGGTGGGCTGTTGGTATTTTAAAAATGTGCCAGCAGGTCATCCAAGACCGTTGGTGTGCATGGATTTTTGCACTTAATCAAAAGGATATAGTTATAAATAAATTTTGCATTTGGCCGTCTGGTTTGGGATGTAGTGCCAAGAGCAAAGCGCGACGTGTGGCTCGCCACACGTCGCGCTTTGTAACGACGCAATGCACCCAAAGCGAACGACCCTTATGTGGAAGTTATCGATGACCACGTCCTAACAACCAACGCAGATGGCGATTCCACTGCAAAGAATGAATTATTTGGAACAGTTGATCGCTGCAATGTGGCGTGCATCAAGTAGGGTATGTGTCATACCCTACTAAGGCACATGTTAAAGGAGTAAACCTTGAGTTTGAATCGCAGTGAGAAAGAATCTGTCATTCGTGATGTGTCTGAGCTTGCCTCCAAAGCTCAAACGCTCGTGATCGCAGAGTACCGTGGTGTCACGGTCGCTGACATGACCAAATTTCGATCCTCTGCACGCAGCAACGGTGTCAGCCTGAATGTGTTGAAAAATACTTTGGCTCGCCGTGCGGTGAAGGGCAGCGCATTTGAAGTCGTGTCAGACCAGATGACCGGTCCGCTTGTTTATGGTTTTTCAACCGATGCTGTGGCTGCCGCGAAAGTGGTGGCCGAGTTCTCGAAAATCAACACCAAGTTGGTCATTCGAGGGGGAGCTTATGATGGAAAAGCATTGGACGTAGACGGTGTCAAACAACTGGCAAGCATTCCCTCGCGGGAAGTGTTGCTGGCACAGTTGTTGGGTTTGATGCAGTCACCTATTGCGCGTACAGCGCGTGTGTTGGCAGCAGTCGCAGAAAAAAAAGA
Organism: uncultured beta proteobacterium; assembly: GCA_903920405.1. GTDB lineage: Bacteria > Pseudomonadota > Gammaproteobacteria > Burkholderiales > Burkholderiaceae_C > Rhodoferax. Next base: position 11,584 of record CAIXMC010000071.1, on the reverse strand, counting down.
AGCGGGCGCAGATGCACCCGTCGAAGCAGTTGCTGCATAAACAGCAGTGCAATACAGCAATCAAAATAGCAATCAATTTGTTAGGAATTAAAAATGGCATTCGATAAAGACTCATTTTTGACCGCGCTTGACAGCATGACGGTCATGGAACTCAACGACCTGGTCAAGGCCATTGAAGAGAAATTTGGTGTGAGCGCTGCGGCAATGTCCGCACCCGCTGCCAGTGGTGCAGCCGCAGTAGTGGTTGAAGAAAAGACCGAGTTCAACGTGGTGCTGCAAGAAATAGGTGCAAACAAGGTCTCTGTCATCAAGGCAGTACGTGAAATCACCGGTTTGGGCTTGAAGGAAGCCAAAGACATGGTCGATGGCGCACCGAAGAACGTCAAGGAAGGCGTTTCCAAGGCTGATGCTGATATCGCCTTGAAAAAGCTCGTTGATGCAGGTGCAAAGGCTGAACTCAAGTAATTGAGAACAACCCGGGCTGGTGTACTGTCAAAGGCCGCCAGCCTGAATCAGTAACATGTTTTGCTATTGTTTTAATAGCTACTAACACATACTGGGCGTGCGTTACAAGGCAAAAAGGCTTAAAAATTGTGGCTGAGCATTCATCGGGAATGCATGCTTCAGGCCAAGCCAATTCAGCCAGTTTTTTTGATCAAAACACTGAAAAGCGCCTCCATAGGCTAGTTTGTTTCATCAAAAGGGTTACATAATGCCCCTCGCTTCGTTAATTTTTTAAAACATATTTATAATCAATAAGTTGAAAAAAATGACCGAACCAAGGGTAATGAAATTGATGGATTTTTCTGTCTGGCTCGGCGAGAGGATGCGCAATAGCCTTGGCTATTGCAACGACGAACAGCAACACCAGGCGGGAAAAGACACGGTTTCATGTCACCATTTTGGCGAAACGGACGACTAGGTTGGATCGCTTTTCAGTGTTTTCATCTACCGACGAAAATACCTTGGTTCGGGTTGCACGCAATGTGTAACTGTCCGCCATAGATTGGTAGCGGCCAATCACCAAGAAGGATAGTTTCATCTGCCCTTGCACCCATCCCACAGAGACACGGAGATTTCATGGCCTATTCATTCACTGAACGCAAACGCATACGTAAAAATTTTGGCAATCGCGACAGCGTACTGGAAATACCGTACCTGTTACAAATGCAAAAAGATGCCTACACTGCGTTTTTGCAAGCAGATATTTCACCCAAAAAACGCTCGCTTGAAGGCTTGCAAGCCGCATTTGTGGCCGCGTTTCCCATTGTGTCGCACAATGGTTTTGTCGAGATGAAGTATCTGGACTACAGTTTGGCCAAACCTGCTTTTGATGTGCGTGAGTGTCAAACCCGTGGACTGACGTATGCTTCAGCCGTTCGTGCGCGTGTACAACTGATTATTTATGACCGTGAAACCTCCACATCGCAAAACAAAGTGGTGAAGGAAGTCAAAGAGCAGGAAGTCTATATGGGTGAGGTACCCTTGATGACCGACAAAGGCTCGTTTGTTATCAACGGCACAGAGCGCGTGATTGTGTCGCAGTTGCATCGCTCACCTGGCGTGTTTTTCGAGCACGACAAAGGCAAAACCCACAGTTCTGGCAAGTTGCTGTTTTCAGCCAGAATCATCCCTTACCGTGGTTCCTGGCTTGATTTTGAGTTTGACCCCAAGGACATGCTTTACTTTCGGGTTGATCGCCGCCGCAAAATGCCTGTCACCATTTTGCTCAAGGCCATCGGTCTGAACAACGAGTCCATCCTTGCCAACTTTTTTGTCAATGACAATTTTCGGTTAATGGACAGTGGTGCTCAAATGGCATTTGTGCCGGAGCGCATGCGCGGTGAAATTGCGCGGTTTGACATCACAGACAAAAACGGCAAAGTGATTGTGGCAAAAGAAAAACGCATCACAGCGCGCCACACCCGCGAACTCGAGCAAAGCGATACCACGCATATTTCCGTGCCAGAAGATTTTCTGATGGGTCGCGTGATTGCTCGCAATTTGGTCGATGCTGAAACGGGTGAAATACTGGCCAAGGCCAATGAAGAGCTGACTGAGGGATTGCTGAAAAAGCTCCGCACAGCAGGTATTCAGGAACTGGCTTGTATTTACACCAATGAACTAGATCAAGGCTCTTACATTTCACAAACCTTGCGTACAGACGAAACTACGGACGAATTTGCAGCGCGTGTGGCCATTTACCGCATGATGCGTCCAGGCGAACCACCCACCGAAGATGCAGTGCAGGCTTTATTCCAACGCCTGTTTTACAACCCTGATACTTACGATTTGTCCCGCGTGGGTCGTATGAAGTTCAACGCCAAAATGGGGCGCCCTGACACCACAGGCCTCATGGTATTGACCAATGAAGACATTTTGGCCGTTGTCAAGGTGCTCGTTGATTTGCGCAATGGTCATGGCGAGGTCGATGATATTGACCATCTTGGCAATCGTCGGGTGCGCTGTGTGGGCGAGTTGGCAGAAAACCAGTACCGTGTGGGCTTGGCACGTATCGAAAAAGCCGTGAAGGAACGCTTGGGTCAAGCTGAGCAAGAGCCTTTGATGCCGCATGACCTTATCAACAGCAAGCCCATTTCGGCTGCACTGAAAGAGTTTTTTGGTGCGTCGCAGTTGTCGCAGTTCATGGATCAGACCAACCCCTTGTCTGAAATCACGCACAAGCGCCGTGTCTCTGCCCTAGGCCCTGGTGGTTTGACGCGTGAACGTGCAGGTTTTGAAGTACGTGACGTGCATGTGACGCATTACGGTCGGGTCTGCCCGATTGAAACCCCCGAAGGTCCCAACATTGGTTTGATCAATTCGTTGGCACTTTACGCTCGCCTGAACGGCTATGGTTTTATTGAGACACCTTACCGCAGAGTGGTCGATGGCAAAGTGACCATGGACATTGACTATCTGTCTGCCATTGAAGAAGGTAAGTACGTGATTGCCCAGGCCAATGCGCTTCTCGATAAAGATGGACGTTTGACAGGCGATTTGGTTTCAGCGCGTGAAGCTGGTGAATCCATCATGGTGAGCGCTGACAGGGTTCAGTACATGGACGTGTCTCCTGCCCAGATTGTGTCTGTGGCAGCATCTCTGGTGCCGTTTCTGGAACACGACGATGCCAACCGTGCCTTGATGGGTGCCAACATGTCACGTCAGGCCGTGCCTGTTTTGCGCCCTGAAAAACCCATGGTGGGTACAGGCATTGAACGTGTGGCAGCAATCGACTCTGGCACGGTCGTGACCACCACCCGAGGCGGTGTGGTTGATTACGTGGATGCCACCCGCGTGGTGATTCGTGTGAACGACAACGAAGCACCTGCCGGTGAGGTCGGTGTTGATATTTATAACCTGATCAAATACCAGCGTTCCAACCAAAATACCAACATTCACCAGCGACCCATCGTCAAGAAAGGCGACCGTCTGGTCAAAGGTGATGTGATTGCTGACGGCGCTTCTACCGATTTGGGCGAATTGGCGTTGGGTCAAAATATGTTGATTGGCTTCATGACCTGGAACGGTTACAACTTCGAGGACTCAATTTTGATCAGCGAACGTGTAGTGGCCGAAGACCGTTACACATCGATTCACATTGAAGAACTGGTCGTGATGGCGCGCGATACCAAACTGGGGTCTGAAGAAATCACACGAGACATCCCTAACCTGAGCGAACAACAACTTAATCGTCTGGACGATTCGGGCATTATTTTTGTGGGTGCTGAGGTTCAACCCGGTGACACTTTGGTAGGCAAAGTTACCCCTAAGGGTGAATCCACCCTCACACCTGAAGAAAAACTATTGCGCGCCATTTTTGGAGAAAAAGCCAGCGATGTTAAAGACACCTCGTTGCGTGTAGAGCAAGGTTCACAAGGTGTGGTGATTGATGTTCAGGTATTTACTCGTGAGGGCATCACCCGTGACAGCCGTGCGCAGCAGATCATTGACGATGAACTCAAACGATTCCGCCTGGACTTGAACGATCAGTTGCGCATTGTGGAAGCCGATGCTTTTGACCGTATAGAGAAATTGTTGCTGGGCAAAACAGTCAACGCGGGGCCTCAAAAGCTATCCAAAGGCAGCAAGATTGACAAGGCTTACCTGTCCTCAGTAGAACACTTTCACTGGTTTGACATACGCCCTGCCGATGATGATGTGTCCGCACAATTGGAAAGTATCAAAAATTCACTGGAACAAACGCGCCACCGTTTTGACTTGGCTTTTGAAGAAAAACGCAAGAAACTGACTCAAGGTGACGATTTGCCAGCAGGTGTACTCAAAATGGTCAAGGTGTATGTGGCCGTCAAACGCCATTTACAACCTGGCGACAAAATGGCGGGTCGTCACGGTAACAAAGGCGTGGTATCCAAAATTGTTCCCGTTGAAGACATGCCTTATATGACTGACGGCACACCGTGCGATATTGTGCTCAATCCCTTGGGTGTGCCTTCGCGGATGAACGTGGGGCAGGTGCTTGAGGTTCACTTGGGTTGGGCTGGCAAGGGTATTGGTCAGCGCATTGGGGATATGCTCCAAGCCCAATGTCGGGTGGCAGAGTTGCGATTGTTCCTCGAAAGCATTTATAACCGCGCCGGTCGCAAAGAAGATTTGAATCAACTAGATGATCCCCAAGTGCTGGAAATGGCATCCAACCTGTCCTCTGGTATGCCGTTTGCCAGTCCTGTATTTGACGGTGCAGGCGAGGCTGAAATCCGTGCCATGCTGAAGTTAGCTTACCCTGACGATGTGGCTCGCGCCAAAGGATTGACAGACACCCGCACGCAAGCCTGGTTGTATGACGGACGCACCGGTGACCGTTTTGAACGCCCCGTCACGATTGGCTACATGCACTACCTCAAACTGCACCATTTGGTTGATGACAAGATGCATGCCCGCTCCACAGGCCCCTACAGTCTGGTCACACAACAACCCTTAGGTGGCAAGGCGCAATTTGGCGGTCAGCGTTTTGGTGAAATGGAAGTATGGGCACTCGAAGCCTACGGTGCTGCCTACACACTGCAGGAAATGCTCACCGTCAAATCAGACGACGTGCAGGGTCGTACCAAGGTCTATGAAAGCATCGTCAAGGGCGAACATTCCATTGACGCAGGCATGCCAGAGTCGTTTAACGTATTGGTCAAGGAAATCCGCTCGCTGGGTCTGGATATTGAACTGGAACGCTCTTGATGAGCTTTTGCCCCTTTGCCCCTTTGCCCCTTTGCCTATCCATTATTGAGGAATTCGTATGAAATCATTACTCGACCTGTTCAAGCAATTTACTCCAGACGAAAATTTTGAAGCCATTCGCATTGGCATGGCTTCGCCTGAGACCATTCGTTCGTGGTCCTTTGGCGAAGTTAAAAAACCGGAAACCATCAACTACCGCACCTTCAAACCCGAACGTGACGGTTTGTTTTGTGCCAAGATTTTTGGCCCTATCAAAGACTACGAATGCCTGTGTGGCAAGTACAAACGCCTGAAACACAGAGGCGTTATTTGTGAAAAATGCGGCGTTGAAGTGACCCAAACCAAAGTGCGTCGTGAACGCATGGGTCACATCGACTTGGCCGCACCTTGTGCCCATATCTGGTTCCTCAAGTCCTTACCCAGCCGTTTGGGTATGGTGCTGGACATGACCCTGCGTGACATTGAACGTGTTTTGTATTTTGAGGCCTATGTGGTCACTGATCCCGGCATGACCACGCTGAAAAAATACAGCATCATGTCTGAAGACGAGTTCGATGCCAAGTCCAAAGAGTATGGCGATGAATTTCAAGCCAGAATGGGCGCAGAAGGTGTCAAGGAATTGCTGCAAAACCTTGACATTGATGATGCCATTGAAAAATTGCACAACGACCCCAGTGGCTCTGAACTCAAGATCAAGAAAAACACCAAACGATTGAAATTGCTGGAAGCCTTCAAAAAATCAGGCATTAAACCTGAATGGATGGTGTTGGATGTTTTGCCTGTGTTGCCTCCCGATTTGCGCCCGCTGGTGCCGCTTGATGGCGGTCGCTTTGCCACGTCGGATTTGAATGACTTGTACCGTCGCGTCATTAACCGCAACAGCCGTTTGCGTCGTCTGCTGGAACTGAAAGCGCCTGAAATTATTGCGCGCAATGAAAAGCGAATGTTGCAAGAAGCTGTCGATAGCCTGTTGGACAACGGTCGTCGCGGCAAGGCCATGACGGGTGCCAACAAACGTGCGCTCAAGTCACTCGCCGACATGATCAAAGGCAAAGGTGGACGATTCCGCCAGAATTTGTTGGGCAAACGGGTGGATTACTCGGGTCGTTCGGTCATTACCGTGGGGCCTACGCTCAAGCTGCACCAGTGCGGTCTGCCCAAACTTATGGCTTTGGAACTCTTCAAACCTTTCATTTATGCCAAACTTGAAACGATGGGCATTGCTGCCACCATCAAACTGGCCAAAAAAGAAGTGGAGGCAGGAACACCCGTGGTCTGGGATATTCTGGAAGAAGTGATTACAGAGCATCCCATCCTACTCAACCGTGCGCCCACCCTGCACCGTCTGGGCATTCAGGCCTTCGAGCCTATTTTGATTGAAGGCAAGGCCATTCAACTTCATCCGTTGGTGTGCTCGGCTTTTAACGCCGACTTTGACGGTGACCAGATGGCGGTTCATGTACCGTTGTCTGTCGAAGCTCAAATGGAAGCCCGCACATTGATGCTGGCCTCCAATAACGTTCTCTTTCCATCGAATGGCGAACCCTCCATCGTTCCATCGCAAGACGTGGTTTTGGGCTTGTACTACACCACCCGTGACCGTATCAACGCCAAAGGTGAAGGTTTGGTCTTTGCTGATGTGGGCGAAGTTCAGCGCGCTTTTGATGCCGGTGAGGTTGAAACCAGTGCCTGCATCCGTGTGCGTCTGACAGAATACACCAAGAACAAGGAAACGGGAGAACTCGTTGCTTCCACCAAACTTTGGGAAACAACGGCCGGACGTGCCCTGTTGTCGGAGATTTTGCCCAAAGGACTGCCCTTTTCATACATCAACAAGGCGTTAAAAAAGAAAGAAATTTCGAAGCTGATCAACGCATCTTTCCGTAAATGCGGCTTGAAAGAAACAGTCGTTTTTGCCGACAAGTTATTGCAGTATGGTTTTCGGTTGGCCACGCGAGCAGGCATTTCCATTTCGATTGAAGACATGCTCGTGCCCACTGAAAAGCCGGGCATCATCGAACGCGCTGAGTTAGCCGTCAAGGAAATTGGCCAGCAATACACATCGGGCTTAGTCACCGCTGGTGAACGCTACAACAAGGTCGTTGATATTTGGGGCAAGGCGGGCGACGAAGTGTCCAAGGTGATGATGGGGCAGTTGTCCAAGGAAATTGTCACGGATCGCCATGGCAAACAAGTGCCACAAGAGTCTTTTAATTCCATCTACATGATGGCTGACTCGGGTGCGCGTGGTTCTGCCGCGCAAATTCGTCAGGTCGCAGGGATGCGGGGGTTGATGGCCAAGCCCGATGGTTCCATCATTGAAACTCCCATTACCGCCAATTTCCGTGAAGGTCTGAACGTGCTGGAATACTTTATTTCCACCCACGGCGCACGTAAAGGCTTGGCCGATACCGCTTTGAAAACCGCCAATTCAGGTTACCTGACACGGCGTTTGGTCGATGTGACGCAGGATTTGGTGGTGACTGAACAAGACTGCGACACCCACGCGGGCTATTTGATGCGTGCCATTGTTGAAGGGGGTGAAGTAATTGAGTCGCTTCGTGACCGAATTTTGGGTCGCACCGCAGCAGACGATGTCTTGCATCCTCAAGACCAAACGGTGCTCGCAGACGCAGGCGCCATGCTTGACGAAGACATGATTGACGAATTGGAGGTAGCAGGTGTCGATGAGGTCAAAGTGCGCACCGCACTCACCTGTGAAACACGATTTGGTATCTGTGCCAAGTGCTACGGTCGTGATTTGGGCCGTGGCGGGTTGGTGAATGGCGGTGAAGCTGTCGGCGTGATCGCAGCACAGTCTATTGGTGAGCCTGGTACCCAATTAACCATGCGAACCTTCCACATTGGTGGTGCTGCTTCTCGTGCAGCGGTTGCCTCCAGCGTTGACGCCAAATCCGGCGGCAGCATTGGTTTTAATACCACCATGCGGTATGTCACCAACGGCAAAGGCGAACTGGTCGTGATTTCCCGTTCGGGTGAGATTGTTATTCACGACGAACATGGCCGTGAACGTGAACGGCACAAAGTCCCTTACGGTGCTATTTTGACCATCAAAGCAGATCAGGTGGTGAAGGCGGGTACGTTTTTGGCCAATTGGGATCCGCTCACACGCCCCATCATCACAGAGTATGCCGGTCAGGCACGCTTTGAAAACGTCATCGAAGGTTTGACAGTAGCCAGAGAAGTTGACAATGTCACCGGACTATCCAATTTGGTGGTGATTGACTCCAAACGCCGTGGGTCAGCCAAAGTGGTCAGACCCCAGGTCAAACTGATTGATGCCATCGGCAATGAAGTCAAAATTCCAGGCACCGACCATTCTGTCACGATTGGCTTTCCAATAGGTGCTTTGGTGCAAGTGCGCGATGGTCAGGATGTGGCACCTGGCGAAGTACTCGCACGCATCCCCGTGGAAGGCCAAAAAACCCGCGACATCACCGGTGGTCTGCCGCGTGTGGCCGAGTTGTTTGAAGCCCGTTCACCCAAAGACAAAGGCGTTCTGGCCGAAATGACCGGCACTATCTCTTTTGGCAAGGAAACCAAAGGCAAACTGCGCCTGCAAATTACCGACCCCGAAGGCAAGGTCTGGGACATTTTGGTGCCTAAGGAAAAGAACATTCTGGTTCACGAAGGTCAAATTGTCAATAAGGGCGAGTCCGTGGTCGATGGCCCGGCCGATCCCCAGGACATCTTGCGTTTGCTCGGTGCTGAAGAACTGGCGCGCTACATCGTCGATGAAGTTCAGGATGTCTATCGCTTGCAAGGCGTCAAAATCAACGACAAGCACATTGAAGTGATTGTTCGTCAAATGCTGCGCCGTGTCGTGGTTGAAAACGCGGGTGATTCAGATTACATCGTGGGTGAACAAATCGAACGCTCTGAAATGCTCAATACCAACGATGCACTGCGCGCTGATGGGAAAATTCCAGCCACTTTCACCAACCTCTTGCTGGGCATTACCAAAGCATCGTTATCTACGGACAGTTTCATCAGTGCTGCATCTTTCCAGGAAACAACGCGCGTGCTAACCGAAGCGTCCATCATGGGTAAGCGCGACGGTCTGCGTGGCCTGAAAGAAAACGTCATCGTTGGTCGACTGATTCCCGCAGGCACTGGCCTGGCTTACCACGAAGCACGCAAAATTCGAGAGAGCATGGATGAAACAGAACGCCGCGCCATTGCCGAAGCAGAGGCCGCAGAATTGGCGCTTGCCAACGAAGACAGCCAGAACGAAGGCGCTGAATCCAACTGATTTAGATATGCTTTTAATAGCGCTTCACGCCCGTGGAATAAGGGCTTGAGGCGTTTTTTTATGCTTAAAAAAAAGAGCCAGGAAACCGTTGCCCTGTGGTGTCAATTGCAGGCTGTTGCAGCGATCATCCAAGCAATGGATGCAGGACGTTCGGCTACGGCATTGCTTGAAAAAGTGAGCCACACTCTGAGGCCAGGGGTGCAGGCACTGACTTTTTGGGTGCTTCGACATTTGGGGCGTTCCCGCGCACTGTGCAACTTGCTGGTTTCAAAAAAATCCCCTCCTGCCGTTGACGCCTTGCTGTCTTCGGCACTGGCCCTGCTGTGGCAAGGTTCGGCTTACGATCCTTTTACCTTGGTCAATCAATGCGTGGAATGTGCCAAAAAAACCCGATCTACGCAACATCATGCAGCCTTCATCAATGCCTGTTTGCGCCGCTTTTTGCGAGAGCAAGACAAACTGGTAGCGCAAACCGACCGTGATCCCGTCGCCTTATGGAATCATCCCGTGTGGTGGATGGCGCAATTGCAGGCCGACTGGCCACAAGACTGGCAGGCGATTTTGGCCGCCAATAACAGTCAGGCCTCCATGGTGCTGCGCATTAACACCAAGCGAACCAGCGTCAGCGACTACCTGCAACGGCTGCAAGACGCTGGCTTGTCGGCCACGTGCGTAGGCCCTAGTGCCATTGCCTTGGCATCTGCCCAAAATGTGATACATCTTCCCGGATTTGCCGAAGGGCTGTTTTCTGTACAGGACAGTGCAGCGCAATTGGCCGCACCCTTGCTCTTGGTAGGCGATTCCAACTTCAAACCTGTGCGCATTCTGGATGCCTGTGCTGCACCAGGGGGCAAAACAGCTCATCTTTTGGAACTGGCCGATGTCTTGGTCACAGCCATCGACATCGATCCGGTTCGAACAAAGCGTATTCACGATAATTTAAACCGGCTGGGGCTTGTTGCTGATGTTCTCACAGCCGATGCCCTTGACTTTTGGGGGTCTGGCGATCGCTTCGATGCTATTTTGCTGGATGCGCCATGCACTGGTTCAGGCGTGGTACGTCGCCATCCTGACATTCGTTGGCTGCGCCGCCAAAGCGACATAGCTCAATTGGCACAGATTCAATCCAGATTACTGGCGCAGTTATGGCCTTTACTTCAACCAGGAGGACGCTTGCTTTACTGCACTTGTTCTGTTTTTCGTGCAGAAGGTTCAGACCAAATCGCAGCATTTTTGGCCACCAACAGCCATGCCAAATTGTTGGCATCACCGGGTTATCTGTTGCCAAACGGAGGGGGCTTGATAGACAATCCAGAACATGATCATGACGGGTTTTACTACGCATTGCTTGAAAAATTGGCTTGTTAAAGGGCTGCTATGGCTGTTTGTACTGATGAGCGGTATGGTGCAGGCGCAGGCACCCGTCGCTCATGCGCCTGTCCTTCAACTGGAGCGCTTAGAGGATGGCCTGTGGCTGGGCACCCAGCTTCAGTTTGATCTGTCGGCCACTGTCGTCGATGCCTTGCACAAAGGCATTGCCATTTATTTTGCTGCAGAAGCCAACGTGCTGCAAGAACGTTGGTATTGGAGCAACAAAAAAATCAGCACAGCCAAACGCTACTTGCGGCTGGCTTATCAACCTCTTACAAGGCGCTGGCGCGTGAACGTGGGTTTTGGTGACATCACCGAGTCTGCGCTGGGTTTGTCTCTTAACCAGATGTTTGAGTCCTTGCCCGATGCACTGGCGGCAGTGCAAAGAATTTCACACTGGAAAATTGCCGAAAGCGCTGACATCCGTGCGGCTACGAAATATCAGGTTGTGTTTCACTTTGATCTGGATTGGACTCAACTGCCGCGTCCACTGCGAATTGGCACGCTAGGGCAATCCGACTGGCTGGTGTCATTGAACTGTGCGCAGTCACTGGACGCAAAAGCCAAGCCATGAGTCAACCCTACGACAAGCATGACGGCAACTCGCGAATTTTGCGATGGATGCTGGGGCTGGGATTGACTGCGACAGTCGCTGTTGGGCTGGTTCTGCTCTTTTTATTGACACAGGCTACCTCCAACCGCAACCTCTACGAACAGTATTATTTTGGTTTGTTTGTGGTCAATGTG
>CAIXMC010000070.1 GCA_903920405.1 uncultured beta proteobacterium | reverse complement strand
GCCTTTGGCTGCCACGTCTTCCACGCCAGTCCAAGTGACCTTTTTGGCATCATTCGCTGCGTCAATTTGCGTGGTCTCGACCTTGATAGAAGCATGACCCTTACTTAAATCTGTGCCGACGGGGTCATACCATTTTGCGTATTTACCACCTTCTGGCGATCCAAGGGCAAGCAAGTAGGTGGCATTCTCGGTCTGCTTGAATATCTCAAGATCGGTCGTTGCCTTGTCGGTGGTTATTGTGGAACCATCGCACTTCACCGCGTCGGCATCATTTGCCACATTGGGCACCCAGCGGATGTTGGCAAACGAAGCAACGAAAGGCTGGTTGGTGGAAATCAGGAATGGTGTCAGCAGTTCTTTGAAGCTGAAATTTTTTGTGGTATCACTATCTGGCACAACAACAAAGCACTTCAGCGGCAATTTGACCGAACGCTTACCTAGGTTTTTGAACAAGGCAGAAACGTCCATTGAGGCAATGTCTGGATATCCGCTGTCCAATCGCATCTCGACCTTCCCACTCGGTGACTCATAGACGATGGTGCCAAACATCAGTGCAACATCGGCAGCAGCGTAACTACCTAAGTTGCGCGATTTCAAATCGTTGGGCTGGACGTAGAACTGTCCCGTCCCATCGTCGTACTGAGAAGTGCTTTTCTGGCCTGTCCAAGTGACTTTCTTGGCATCCCCCTGCACGGTGACATCCGCGGTCTCAACCTTGATGGCCATGAGCGCCTTGGTCAGGGCTGTACCGATTGGGACATTCCACTGGCCACCTTCTGCTGAACCGATGAAAAGCGCGTAGGGATCTTTCTCGGTCTGATTGAATAATTCAAGGTTGGTTGTCGCCTTGTCACCCGTAGTGGCCGTTTCGCCACAACCATAGGCACGAGTGGTTTCATCCAGTTTGGTCCAAGTCTTGTCGTCGTCGTAAGTCAGACCAAACCCATAGGCAAACAGTGGGTCGTAGCCCTGTTCACCTTTGTTAAGTGCAGTTGGGCAGGCGGATTTTGGCCAAGAGAAGGACAACTTTCCAGTCACAGGAAAATTCACAGCTCCCTGCGCATCGCGAAACAACACGTCGGCAATACCTTTGCCTTCAGTGCCAGGCAGCCAGGCGACGACGAATGCGTCTGATCGATTGAGTTCCTGATTAACCATTAACGGACGGCCCGTCACGAACACAGTGATAACGGGTACGCCCTTGTTACTAACTGCATTGAGTACGGCCAAGTCGTCAGGGGTGCGTCGTGCATGCTCTAGCGTTCCGGTCGTTCCATCGATATCGCCGTTCCCTTCAGCATAAGGCGTTTCGCCAATCACGGCTATCACGGCCTTGTACTGAGTGAAGTCGATCCCGCTTGTAGTGCCAGGGTTGTCAACATTGCTCGCGCCTGCAGCATCCTGAATACCGGCAAGAATACTGTCAGCATTCGGAAAGTCTGTGTTTTTGTTGTCGGTGCCTTGCCAGGTGAGCGACCAACCCCCTGTTTGATTGGGTATGCTGTTGGCGCTCTTTCCCACGACGAGGATTTTTTCACCGCGCTTGAGCGGCAGAACCTTGTTGTCGTTTTTCAGAAGAACCAGCGACTTCCGAACGGCTTCACGTGCCAGATCACGCTGTTGCAATTGCTCTGCGATGCCTGCATTCAGGCGCAAGACAGGGCGTTTGGCATCAAAAATCCCCGCACGCATCTTGACGCGAAGAATACGAGTAACGGCATCATTGACCCGTGTCATCGGAATGTCACCCTTTTCCACCTGCAAGATCGTGTTCTTGATAAATGCCTCCCAATCTTGGGGCACCATGATCATGTCAATGCCAGCCTTGATGGCTTGTGAGCAGCTTGTCTCAGTGCAGCCATAGTCTTTCAGTTGGGCGTGACCGTTCCAGTCCCCAATGACAAAACCATCAAGCCCATTTTGGTTTTAAGCACATCGGTGAGCATTTTCCCGACCGTGATACCAAGGCTTGTGTTGGTCCAGCTACTAAATGATGCCATGACCGTTTGTACCCCGGCACCCAGCGCTGCGTAGTAGCCTGGTCCGTGAATGTTGATCATGTCGCTTTCGCTCGACTTGTTGATGCCCTGGTCATCACCTTGATCAGTACCGCCATCTCCCAGAAAATGCTTGGCGGTGGCAATCACGGTGGGGGTGGTTGTACGGGTAAAGTCGCCTTGCAGACCCTTGACCATGGCATCTGCGTACTTGCTGACAATCTGGGGATCTTCCGAATAGCTTTCGTAAGTGCGGCCCCAACGGTCGTCGCGTGCGACAGCCACCGTTGGCCCGAAGCTCCAGTCGATCCCAGTCGCGGCAACCTGCGTCGCCGTTGCTTCGCCAATACGCTTGATCAAATCAGGATTATTGGCAGCGCCTAGCCCAATGTTGTGCGGGAAGAGGGTGGCGCCATAGACGTTGTTGTGACCGTGAACAGCATCGGTACCCCACATCACTGGAATCTTATTTTTGGAGTCGGCCGCCATGGATGCAGCCCAGTAGTCATCCGCAAGTTTGACCCAATCGGCAGCAGTGGCTTGTTTGTTTTTTTGCGGCCAAGTGCCGCCGCCGTTCAGCACCGATCCGATGTAATACTGCTTTACTTGCTCAGGGGTAATGTCCTTGATCTCGGCCTGAACCATCTGACCTACTTTTTCCTTTAAGGTCATGCCGGTCACGATATCGGCAATTCTGGCTTCCATATTCGCGTCTTTTTGGATGCTACTGGTGACTGTCGGCCAATCGGCGAGTAGCTCCGTCTTGGGGGCAATGTTGGTGTCAGTGCTGGTGTTTGGCTGCGTGCCTGACGAGCCTCCACAGCTCGCCATCAACGCTGCGGCGAGTGCGGCGGCCAATGCTGCACCTAACCGCATGGAAAATAATCTCTGCATGAAATTTCCTTCAATCAAAGTTGGTTGTCAAAATAAACCCGGATCCCCAGTTGAACGCACCTGAACGGGTTACTGATGGTGCATCGTCGCCCTTACCCAGTTACCCAGAGATTAACTGAGAAATCCGTGATAAATGTTACATTATTTCCTTTGTATTTTCTTGGGTATTTTGAAAATTGACCATTTTTGATGTAATTTTTTTTAAATCGTGATGGGCATATTCCTTTTTTAAAGAAGAAATTGCGGTGAATGCAAGATGGCATCACGAAGGGGAAAAATCCAAAGCGTCGTATTTTTAACAATACTGTGACGCAATTGCTATGATGGCATCCTGACGCTGATAACCCAAATGCGCAGGCAACGTACCCAAAAAATAGATGCAAAAATGATCACGGCGTTCCAAAATACTTCGCTCGTGATGGTAAAAACGCTATCTCCACGATGCCTGTCTTTGTGAGAGGCATCAAGAAGATGTATTTTGCTGAAGTCTTTGCTGGTGTGCCCCTTGGAGATTGATCATGAGAAGCAGTTCATCACTTAACCATTTCTATCGTACCGTCTGGAATCAGGCCTTGAAAACCATGGTGGCGGTGGCAGAAACCAGCGTTACCCGCTCAAGTTCTGGTGGATCGACAGGTTTTGTGGGGGGTGTTGCAACGGGGCCATCCATGTTGCAATTCTTTAAGCTAAAAACCCTTGCAATGGCCGTGGCTATTGCGTGGACAGCTACATATTTTGTAGCTTATGCGAATCCAGCAGGAGGCGTTGCCATCGTTGGCCAAGCCAGTATGGCTACCCAGGGCAACAAGCTCACCGTGACCACGCAAAATGGCGCGGGTCTCAACCACTCTGCCATCAACTGGCAAAGTTTCTCAATCCCCAAGGGCGAAACGACATATTTTCAGCAGCCCAACACGGCCAGCATGTCGATCAACCGTGTGGTGACTCAAACTCCGTCACTGCTTTTTGGTACCTTGGGCAGCAATGGACATCTGGTGCTGGTCAATCAGTCGGGCATCACGGTAGGGCAAGGCGCTGTGGTCGATACCGCTGGCTTTACGGCATCGGCTTTGCGCATGAGCGATGCTGACGCACTGGCCGGACGTTTGAATTTTGGCGAAGCAGGCGCATCTGGCGCGGGTGTTTCAGTGATGGGCAACATTTTGGCGCGCAGTGGCGATGTGGTCTTGATAGGCTCTGGCGTGGATACCGGCAAAGACGCACTGATTCAATCCCCCAACGGCAACACCATCCTGGCAGCAGGCCAGCAGATTGACATCACCGGCAGGGGACTGGAAGGCATCACACTGCACATCCAAGCCCCTGAAAACCAGGCTGTGAATTTGGGAACCTTAAAGGGCAGTGCCGTGGGTATCTTTGCTGGCACCTTGAAGCACAGCGGGCAAATCAAGGCCAACACGATTAGCCTGGAAGGTGGACGTGTGGTGCTCAAAGCCAGTGGCGATGCTCTTGTAGAGGGCGCTGGCAAGATTGAAGCTACAGGCACGGTGGGTGGCCAAGTGGATGTGCTCGGACAGCGGGTGGCTGTGACTGACTTGGCAGTGGTGGATGTGTCTGGTTCACTGGCTGGGGGCAACGTGCGTGTGGGGGGCGACTATCAGGGCAAAAATGCCAATGTGCCTAATGCTAATGTGACTTATTTGGGTTCACAGGCTTCGATCAAGGCGGATGCCACGGTTAAGGGCGATGGCGGTCGGGTGATTGTTTGGGCAGATGATACGACGCGGGCTTTTGGCAGCATTTCGGCCAAAGGGGGAGGGCAAGGGGGTGATGGGGGATTGATTGAAACCTCCGCACATCATCTTGATGTAGCTGGAATTTCGGTGAATGCGCAGGCACCGAAGGGCATTGCCGGCCATTGGTTGCTTGATCCGATCGATGTCGTGGTTGTTGATGGTGGAACGGGACGTGATGCCAACGGTACTTTTGTGGACGGTATTTGGACACCGATAGCTAACGGCTCCACCATGACCAACACAACCATCGAAAATGCTTTGAACAGTGGCATCAACGTGACCATTACCACGACGGGTTCGCTGACGGAAGCTGGTGATATCACCGTGAGTAGCCCGATTTCCAAAAGAGATGGTGCTGATGTCAGCCTGACCCTGGATGCTCATAACAACATTAATTTGAATGCTGATATCACGTCCACCCTAGGCAAGTTGGACATGGTGTTGAACCCGGACTCTGATACGTCAGGTGGTGGACAAGTCAATCTGGGTACTGTGACCCTTGATCCCAATGGTGGTGTGATTCGCGCGACGGGCAAGACGATCAATCTTAATGATGGAACGATTGCCAATGGCACTATCACCAGTGCGACGCTGATCAGCAACAATGGCGCACTGAACAACGTGACCATCGGCCGTAGCATGGCGGAAAGCGGCACGTTATATGTGACGCAAAACCTTTTGTTGGGTGACGGTGTTGAATTCAACACGGGTGACAGCACGCTCTACTTTCAGAGCGTAGCGGCCAATATTGGATTGGCAGCAGGTGCAGCGACGGCCAAGCTGATACACACGGGTACTTTGCACAGCAACGCCAATGACAATGGTGGCGTGGTGACCATTGCCAATGGCATCATCGTGCAAGGCAGCGGCACGCTGGGCGGCTCATCCTATGGCAACAGTGGCTGGGTGAACAACGGCGTGATTGACAACAACACACCGGATACGTTGACCGTCAACACGTTTAACTTTACCAACAACGGCGTCCTCAAAGCAACATCAGGCACGACCAACATCTACTCAACCAACTTCACAAACAATGAGACGCTAAGCGCCCTATCGGGGACGACCAACATTGGCGGAGACTACCTGATATTGGGTGCAGGCAATACATTGGAAGTGGCAGGTGGCACACTGAACATTGCCCCGACTTATGCATGGAGTAACGCTCAAGGCAATATCACCCTCAGTGAAGGAACACTCAATTTGGGTGGTACTTTTAGTGCGAGCCTGGGCAGCTACAACCGCAGGGGTGGCAGTGTCAACATCACGGGTACGCTTGATCTGCAGAACAGCGCCACGCCATTTGACATCAGCGATTCAGGGCTATTTGGAGTGGGCGGTTTAGGCGAACTGAGCGGAACGATCGCCAATGGAACCATCACGGGTACAACACTGGCCAGCAATGGGGGCATACTGAACAACGTGACCATCGGCACAAGCATGGTGGAAAGCGGCACGTTATTGGTGAAGCAAAACCTTTTGATGGGTGATGGTGTTGACTTCAACACAGGTGACAGCACGCTTTACTTTCAGGGCGTAGCGGCCAATATTGGATTGGCAACAGGTGCAGTAACGGCCAAGCTGATACACACGGGTACTTTGCACAGCAATGCCAGGGACAACGGTGGCGTGGTGACCATTGCCAGTGGCATCACTGTGCAGGGCAGTGGTACGCTGGGAGGCTACTACTATGACAACAGCGGCTGGGTGAATAATGGTGTCATTGACAACAACACACCGGATACGTTGACCGTCAACACGTTTAACTTTACCAACAACGGCGTCCTCAAAGCAACATCAGGCACGACCAACATCTACTCAACCAACTTCACAAACAATGAGACGCTAAGCGCCATGTCGGGGACGACCAACATCGGCGGAACCCATCTGATATTGGGTGCAGGCAGTACATTGGAAGTGGCAGGTGGCACACTGAACATTGCTCCGATCGATACATGGAGAAACGCTGAAGGCAACATCATCCACAGTGCGGGGACACTCAATTTAGGTGGAACGTTTACTGCAAACCTGGGCACCTACAGCCGCAGCGGAGGCATCGTCAATATCACTGGCACGCTTGATCTTCAAAATAGCACTACACCGTTTGACATCAGCGATGCAGGGCCATTGGGAGTGGGCGGTTTAGGCGAACTGAGCGGAACGATCGAAAACGGAACCATCACGGGGACAACACTGGTCAGCAATTTGGGCACACTGAACAATGTGACCATCGGCAGTGGCATGACCGAGACAGGCTCACTGTTCATCACGCAAAACCTGTTGATGGGCGATGGCGTTGACTTCAACACAGGTGAAAGCAGGCTTTTCTTCCAGGGTGAGTTAGCCAATATTGGATTGGGAGCGGGTGCGGCAACAGCAAAATTGACTCACACGGGTCCACTGTACAGCAATGTCAACAATAACAACGGTGTGGTGACCATTGCCAATGGCATCACTGTACAAGGCAGCGGTACATTGGATCAATACTACGGAAACGGTGGATGGGTGAACCATGGCGTGGTTGACAACAATACCACTGACACGCTGACCCTCTACCCGGACAATTTCATCAACAATGGCGTTTTGGTGACAACATCGGGCACGATCAACATTTACACCACTAACTTTACCAACTATGGCACACTGAGTGTGATGGCTGGAACGTTAAACGCCAGCCCGACCACACTGACCAACAGTGAAGGTGCCAGCATCATCGCCGGCAGCGGCACACTCAACCTCACTCCCAATACATTGAGCAATGCGGGAACGATCACGTTGGGGGGTACCAGTCACACCATAGGAACGAGTTACTACAACACTGATATTGGCGACAACACTTTTACAGGTATGACCAACACCGGCACCATTGAACTTACCAGTGGTACCTTGAACCTGAACCTTGCAGGCACAACTGCCGGACTTAAAAACAATTCAGGCCCACTGGTTTCGACCAGAGCCACGGATACCACGGTCAATTTTGGAGGGGTACTGGACAACAGTGCCGCTGGAAGCACACTGGATGTTGGTAGTAATGGTTTATTTGGCCTGGGTGGTTTAAGCAGTTTGACTGGCACCATCAAAGGCGGCACGGTCATGAGCAGCGATGCCGTCGCCCCCACACTCAACAGCAACAATGGCACTCTGGACGCTGTCACTCTGGGCGATGCCACGCACAAATCCCTCACCACCAGCGGTACGCTGATCATCAACAATGGTCTGATGCTGGCCGATGGCGTGACGGTGAACAAAGGCGCTGACGCCTGGTTCTTTAATACCGCAGGATTGCAACACATTGGTATCCAGGGCGGTACGGGTGTGGCCACCATCAACAACGCTGGCGGTTATCTTTCGCCTTACTACTACACGTCAGGTGTTTCTTTACAAATTGACAGTGGTATTACAGTGCAAGGTTATGGTTCACTTGCCCGGTACTACTACTATTACAGCGAGTTCGGTAGCATTACCAACAACGGCAGCATCATTGCCAACACTGAAGGGCAGACTTTTGGGGTGACAGTCCCTACCTTGATCAATAACGGGATGCTAAGTGCAACGACCGGGACACTGTCTCTCAGCCCGACCCTACTGTCCAACAATGAAGGTGCCAGCATCATCGCCGCCAACGGCAGCACACTCCTCCTCACCCCCAATACATTGAGCAATGCGGGAACGATCACGTTGGGGGGTACCAGTCACACCATAGGAACGAGTTACTACAACACTGATATTGGCGACAACACTTTTACAGGTATGACCAACACCGGC